>NZ_DICC01000024.1:0-27590 GCF_002415215.1 Empedobacter sp. UBA5036 | reverse complement strand
ACACTTCGTGGGATAGTGTCACAAAACAAAAGCTCGAGAATTTTCTCGAGCTTTTTTGATATTATATGATCTAGAATTTTAATTTTAATTCAAATTCATTAATTCTTTTGCTTGATTGATTGCTGCATCTGTTAATTCTGAACCAGAAATCATTTGAGCAATTTCTTCTAAACGTTGTTGTTGAGAAAGTTCTATCACATTTGTTTGTGTCGTTTCGTCAACAACTTCTTTGTAAACTTTTAGCTGATAATTTCCTTTTGAAGCAACTTGTGGCAAATGCGTAATTACTAAAAGTTGCATATTTTCAGCCATTGTTTGCATTACTTTTCCTGTTTCATTCGCAACTTTTCCAGAAATTCCTGTATCAATTTCATCTAAAATCAACGTTGGTAAATGTTGATGCGTTGCCAATAATTTTTTAATCGCTAACATCAATCGAGAACGTTCTCCACCAGAAACAGATTTCTCGAAAATACGCGGTTCCATTCCTTTATTTGCCGAGAATAAAAACAAAACTTCATCTTTTCCAGTTGCTGTGAAATCTGCTGTTTCGTTTAATTGAATCGTTAACTGAGAATTTTCCATTCCTAATTGTGACAACGTATTCAAGATATTTTTTCGGATAATTTCGATAGAAGAAAATCTATTTTTTCTAATTTTAATTGCTTGTTTTTCAAGTTTTTCTGAGATTAAATTCAACTCTTTGTTTAAGTGAATAATTAAATCACTCAAATTATCGAAACCAGAAGTTTGACTTTCTAATTCGTCACGTTTTACAATTAATTCTTCAACAGAAATCACATTATGTTTACGCAATAATTTATGAATCAAATCGTAACGATCTGTAATCTCTTGTAATCTTTCAGGATTAATTTCAGTCGAATCTATCAAACTGCTCATTTCACCAGAAATATCTTGCAATTCTATTTTTGATGAAATCAATCGCTCGTAAATCGAATTGTATTGCGAATTATAATCCGAAATTTTATTCAATTTATTGCTTGCCTCGTTCAATTGAGAAATTATTCCCATTTCAGGATGCTCCAAAAATTGATAAGTTTCATTCAAAGTCGAAATAATTTCTTCTACGTTTGACAAAGATTTTATTTCGATTTCCAATTCCTCTAATTCTTCATTTTTTAGCGAAGCATTGTTCAATTCTTCCCACAAATGCAATTTATACTCTAAATCTTGTGATTGATTTTCTAATGAATTTTGAGCGTCTTTTATCTTTTTCTTTGTTGAAATATAATGGTTAAAATCCTTCTTATATTCTTTCAACAAGTCTTTATTTTCTCCATAAATATCCAACATCGAAAGTTGAAAATCAGCTTCAAAAATTTTAGGTGTATTAAATTGAGAATGAATATCAATCAATAATTCTGATAATTCCTGTAAAATAGAGACTTTAACAGGTGTATCATTGATAAAAGCACGCGATTTCCCAGAAGGTAATAATTCTCTTCTCAAAATAGATTCGTCTTCATAATCTAAATCATTCTCTTCGAAAAAATCATTTAATTCAAGATTTTTAATCTCAAAAACAGCTTCGATAATACATTTTTCATCAACATTTTTCAAGGCTTTTAAATCGGCACGTTCGCCTAAAACTAATTTTAAAGCACCTAACAAAATCGATTTTCCAGCACCAGTTTCACCGGTAATTGTGGTCATACCTTGATGAAAATCAATCTCCAATTGATCGATAATGGCGAAATTATTAACGCGAAGAGTTTTTAACATTTACTTTTTCAATTTATTCCAATAATTGTCGTTGTATTTTGGCGCGATTGAATTTAAAATTCCTTTCAGTTTCTCGATATTCACCGTAGAAACCTGTCCGCCTGAAAATACTTGACTAATTTCGCTATTTTTTGCTGTTAAGAAAAGTTCTAAAGGATAAAATTGAGAATAATTTCCTCTTTGGTAAAATTCTAACTGCAATAGAGTATTTCCAATAGCATTTTTACCACGAACTTCGTTCTCAGACATAATGTCTAAGCCGTTTCTATGATATTGATAGATGATATTTCGAAGTGTTGAATTATCCGATTTTAAAATATTGTTAATTAAGGCTGTACGCGATTTTATTCCATCTAATTCGCTCCAACCAGAGAAATTATTGTTCGCTTGACCGAAATCTGCAATTTTCTTCGCCATTTTGAAATACTCTGTTCCGCCTTCTTTCGCAAATGTATCTGCATCATATCCCAAAACTAAATAAATGTAATACGTCAATACATCTGTCAAATTTTTTCCACTGAATTTTCGATCATTGAAAATTAACTCTTCAGATTCTTGGTATTGAAACGTAAAATTATCGTCAGATAAATTAAGAACAGGCGTATAGTACGTTGAGTTAAAAACAGGACGACGAGATTGTACCAAAATAGTACCTTTCATTCTGTTTCCCTCACGTTCCGTTACATTGATGACGAAACTAGCTTCAATTCTTTCGTATGTTTTTAAACGATCATTTGTCCATTTTGTTGAATTAATAAACGTTTTTAATGATCTTTCTAAAGTTTGATAAACCTGTGTATTAGATCCCTGAACCTGAGAATAATCGACTTTTACATCTGCAATAATATTTTGCGAGAAAGCCGAAATAGCTAAACACGACGAAAAGAAAATTGAGGCTAATTTCTTCATAATAAATTTTATAACTTATTTAAAATGACATTCAAAATATCTTTTGCAACATCTGTTTTTGATTTTGCATCAAATTGTTGCATCGATAAATCTTTATCAATAATTGTAATTTTGTTTGTATTCTTCTGAAAACCAGCTTCTTTATCTTGCATCGAATTAAGAACAATAAAATCAAGATTCTTTTTGGCTAATTTTTTCTTTGCATATTCTTCTTCGTTATTCGTCTCTAATGCAAAACCAACCAATAATTGATGTGTTTTGATTTCGCCTAACGAATTTAGAATATCAGGATTTTTCACCAATTCGATAATTAAATTATCATCGTTTTCTTTCTTAATTTTATGCTCAGCCATTTTTTTTGGACGATAATCTGCAACAGCCGCTGACATTACCACAGCATCAGCATCAGCAAAATTAGCGTGCATCGCTTCGTACATATCACGAGCAGAAACAACATTTATTCGATCGATAGGAAAACCTGTAACAGATTCGTGACTTGGACCACTAACCAAGGTAACTTTTGCACCCAAATTAGCAGCAGCTTTTGCAATCTCGAATCCCATTTTTCCCGAAGAATAATTACCTATAAAACGAACAGGATCTAAGTTTTCGTATGTAGGACCAGCAGAAACTACTACTTTTTTTCCGTGAAGTGGGAGAGTAGCTTCGATTGTACTTTCCAAAAACGCAATAATGTTTTCAGGTTCAGCCATTCTACCTTCTCCAATTAATCCACTTGCTAATTCTCCAGCTTCAGCAGGAATACAAATATTTCCGAAAGATTCTAATTTAGCAATATTTTCTAAAGTTGATGGATGTTTGTACATATCCAAATCCATTGCTGGAGCAAAATATACAGGACATTTAGCCGAAAGATAAGTTGCTAGAACTAAATTATCACATGTTCCATCTGCCATATGTGACAACGTATTTGCTGTGCAAGGTGCAATAATCATATAATCTGCCCAAAGTGCATATTCTACATGATTATTCCAATCACCTTTATCACCGAAAAATTCCCATTCGACTGGATGTTTAGAAAGTGTGGAAAGTGTAAGTGGAGTAACGAAGTTTTGAGCTTCTGGCGTCATAATAACTTTGACATCAGCTCCTTTTTTGATAAGCCCTCTAACAAGAAAAGCGGCTTTGTAGGCCGCTATTCCGGCAGAAACTGCCAAAAGAATTTTTTTACTATGTAAAACAGACATTATTTATCCTCATTTGGATTTCTGTAATATACGTCATTGTCTAACCATTCCTTAACCGCAATAGAAGTCGGTTTTGGTAATCTTTCGTAGAATTTTGAAACTTCTATTTGCTCTCTGTTTTCAAAAACTTCTTCTAAAGAATCTGTATGTGCAGCAAACTCATCCAATTTCTGAATTAATTCAGTTTTCATTTCTTGGTTGATTTGTTCTGCTCTTTTACCCATAATTACAATCGATTCGTATAAGTTTCCTGTTTTCTCATCGATTTTATTACGATCATAAGTTTGTGTTGTTGGTGCTGCACCGATATCCTTGAAATTCATAATGAAAGAATTTTATATATTTTACTATTATTTATTATTTTGCTCTTTGCTTAATTCAGCTTGATCAGCTTCAAATTTCTTTTTAGCTAATTCTATATCAGCTAATTGTTTTTTAGTATCCACCATATCTTTGTCGATTTTCTCCATCAATTTATCAGCTTCTGCTTTAAATTTTGTTTGTGGATAATATCTTGTTAACAATAGATATTGCGTTCTGGCATCTTGTAAACGTAAATCTTTGTTCTCGATACGAGAGAAATTTAACGCCAATTCTGTTTTAGAACGTAATGAATACATCATTGCTTCTTCACGAAATTTAGAATCTGGATATTCATCAACCATATTGTCAAAAGAAACTCCAGCAGCCTTATATTTCATTGTTTTGTAATAAACTTTAGAAATTTCGAAAGACTTTAATTCTAATTTTTGTCTAAGTTCTGTAATATAATTATTCGCTTCTGCAACGTGTGCTGATTCTGGATACGAATTGATAAATCCTTGTAACTCACTGATTGCTGTGTACGTACTTGTTTGATCCAAGTCATATTTTGGCGAATCTTTGTAATAAGAAAATGCCGATTTGAATAAAGCTTCTTCTGCACGGCTATCCATAGGATAAGCTCCTGCAAAGCTTTTGAATTGATGTCCTGCTAAACGGAAACTTTTTTCGTTAAAGTTACCTTGTGCCATATTATAGGCAATGTCCGCAGATTTTTCTGTTCCTACAAATGATGTAGAAATTTTTTCATACAATTCGTTTGCCAAATCATATTTACCATCTTGATACAATTGTGTAGCCAATGTAAAGATTTCGTCTTTATCCGTACTTTTCATCGCTTTGTTATAGGTCTTGTTACAAGACACTAAAGAAGCGCCAATTAAAACTACTAAGCTTAGTTTTTTAAACATTCTGCAAATTTAATAAAATTTGAGGACTAAAGTATAAAATATTTTTTTCTTATCCTCTTAATAAAATCTCAAAGTTTTGATTTATTCCGCTGTTGTGTCTGTACTTAATGTAACTATATCACGATCAAATAGATATAAACCTCCTTTGTCAGATCCAATCATTTCTAGCTTATCTAAGATATTTCTTGCTAATTTTTCTTCTTCAATTTGCTCAGAAACATACCATTGCAAGAAATTGTGAGTTGAATAATCTCTTTCTTCTAATGTTAAGCCTACAATTTCGTTAATTGATTCAGAAACAAAGCATTCGTGGTTTAAAATTGCAGTAAAAACTTCTTTCAATGTTGTGAAATCTTGTTTTGGTTCTTCAATTTGTGGAACAAACGCTTTTCCGCCTCTTTCGTTAATAAATTTAATTAATTTTAACATATGCATACGTTCTTCGTCTGCATGCGAGTACAAGAAATTTGCAGTTCCTTCTAAACCTTTCACTTCAGCCCAAGAAGCCATAGCTAAATATAATTGAGAAGAATCTCCTTCTAATTTGATTTGTTTGTTTAATGCGTCTAATATTGTATCTTTTATCATAGCTTTATTTTTTTAGATGTTTGATAATAATTGGTTAATTTTTGTTGTCAAATTAGCTGATGCTGGAACTAAAGGTAATCTTGTAAATGGTTTACAAACTCCTTTTTTATCTAAAACAGCTTTTATTCCGCAAGGATTTCCTTCCTCGAAGATAGCACGTGTAATTTCTACAACTTTGTAATGACCTTCGTAAGCAGCAACAACTTCTTTGTTGATTGCTTTACGAATCATATCTGTAAAAACAGTTGGAACACCTTGTCCGATAACAGAAATAACACCAGAACCTCCAGCTAAAGTCATTGGTACAGCGAATTCATCATCACCAGAAATAATATTGAAATCTTCGCGTGTATTTTTACGAATAATATCTGTTGATTGTAAGAAATCTGGTGAAGCTTCTTTAATTGCAACAATATTTTTGAATTCATTTGCTAAACGAATTGTTGTATCTGCTGAGATATTAGAACCCGTTCTACCAGGAACATTATACAAAATAATGTTGGCATCTGTACTTTCTGCAATCGCTTTATAATGTTGGTAAATCCCTTCTTGATTTGGTTTATTATAATAAGGAGAAACTGTAAGAACTGCGATATAATCACTTAAATCTGTTTCTTGATATTCATTAATAACTTCTGCCGTATTGTTACCTCCAATACCCAAAACCATCGGAACACGATTAGCATTCGCCTTCTTTATTGTTTCGATTACCTGTTTCTTTTCATCCTTTGTAAGTGTTGCTGCTTCTGCAGTAGTTCCTAAAATAACTAAATACTCAACACCGCCATCGATACTATAGTTTACTAAATTTTCTAATGCAGCATAATCTACGGTACCATCTTGTTGAAAAGGCGTAACCAAAGCAACTCCTGTCCCAATTAATTGTTTCATCTTCTATAAATGTTATTAAATCTAATACTAAGTTAAAATTCGGAATTATATCTTGAATAATCAAATAATAGTGTTAATCTATAATTGGTCTTAGATAAAATCCAAAATCTTTCAAAAATAACGATTAATTCAGAGGAATAAAATTAATTTATGTATAGATTATATGATTTTACTTATAAAAAAAGCCACTCAAGTGAGTGGCTTACTATATTTTTAACGTTTGATTAGTTAAATGTGTATTTAAATCCTAAAGAAAAACGACCAGCTTCGAAGTTAGAATCGTTTGTTAAGTTCCACCATGGTTTCCAATCAAAATGTAAAGCCAATGGAGCAGAAGGAATTTTGTATTCTAAACCAGCTTGCGGACGAATTGCAAAATAAGTTTTGTCCTCAAATTTACCTCCATCTACAAAAGATAATTGAGGTCCAACACCAACATACCATCCTAATCCATTTGCACCAGAAAAAGGTTGATTATACGTATAATCTGCACCTAAAACAGTAATGTTATCTCCAAACATAACTTGTACGTTACCCGCATTTTTACCATCAAAAGAGTGCTTGAATTGTGGACCTACGAGTGTCTCTCCGTCTCCTAAATCTACAACAACACCTAAAGCATTTTTATAGTTTTGAGCATTTACTTGAGAAATTCCTAATGCCATTACAGCTACTAATAATACTTTTTTCATTTTTATCAAATTTTCAGTTTTAACTTTGTTATGCCAAGAATTTTACAAAAAGCGTGCAAATGTTATCTTAATGTTAAGTTTTAACATAAGTATTGTTGTTTGGTTTCGGATATAACCCTTTATATCAGTAATATAATCGATTAATTTAAAATCATTCTAAAGTTTAAACTTTTACATCATTTTCTTAAAAAAGTTAATTTTGTAGAAACAAAATAATAATGATTAAAACTGTAATTTTCGATATGGACGGCGTAATCGTCGATACAGAACCAGTACATAAATATGCTTATTTCAAACATTATAAAGAACTAAATATTCCGGTTACGGAAGAATTATTTGCCACATTTACAGGACAATCGACAAAAAATGTTTATCAAATCTTGAAAGATAAATTCAATTTGAAAGATGAAGTGAACGATTTGGTTTTGAGAAAACGTACAATTTTTAATGAAGCTTTTGATACAAAACCAGATTTATATTTGATTGATGGTGTTGAGAGGTTGATTAAAGATTTATACAGTAATGGAATCGAACTGATTTTGGCGTCCTCGGCTTCAAAATCGACAATTGATCGAGTTTTTAATCGTTTTGAGTTGAATCAATATTTTACACATAAAATTTCTGGCGAAAACTTTCCGAAGTCAAAACCAGATCCTGCTATTTTTCTATATGCAGCTGATTTGGCTAAATCTAAACATGCTGAATGTATAGTTATCGAAGATAGTAAAAACGGAGTGGAAGCGGCTTCCCGTGCGAATTTGTATTGTTTAGGTTACAAAAGTGCAAATTCGAAACAACAAGATATTTCAAAAGCAAATTGTATTGTAGATGATTTTAATGCGATTGATGCAAATTTTATTAAAGAATTTGAATTAACAATTTAAGATTAATCAATAATCTTAAATTGTTTCATTAAGAAAATGGCATTCATCATTTTGGTTGTGCCTTTTCTTAATTTATAATCTGAATAATAATTGTTGTCCACGTTTTTTAATTCGAAACAATAATTAATAATATGATCCGGGTTTTCACCTTCCATTTTCGTTAATTCTAAATCGTGAGTCGCGATAAAACCAATCAATTTTGTAGGAGATTTAATCAATTTTTCTAAAAATTTTTGCGAACCAATTAGTTTATCTTCTGAATTTGTTCCTTTTAAAATCTCATCTAAAATGATGATTTGTGGTTGATCATTTTCTAAACGTTCAATCAAAATTTTCAATTTATTAATTTCATTTTTGAAATAAGAATCGCCAGAAGACAGATTATCGACTGTCCTGATACTTGTAAATAAATCCATTGGATAAAATGACATTTTTTCTGCACTCACTTTTGAGCCATTCATTGCCAAAACCAAATTTGTTCCAACTGTTCTCAAAAAAGTACTTTTTCCAGCCATATTTGCACCTGTAATAATCGCAATATTGTTTGGACGATTGGTTTCAAAATCATTTTTCACAACTGTTTTTTCATCTAATAAAAGGTGAAAACCATTCGTAATTTTTAACGCATAAGGTTCATCTACAATTTCGGGATATGTAAATGATGTATGTTTATCATTGAAAATAGCAAAAGAAACGAAGGCCTCTAATTTCGCCAATTCATCTAACCAAGGTTTGATTTGATGAACCGTTTTTTGAACTTCATTTTCAAATTTGATCGAATAATGTAATCGCCATAAGAAAAAAGTATTTAATACAAAGCCTAAAATCGGGAAATTTGCTGCATCTAAAGTTTCTTTTGTTGAAGAAATTGTCTTGATTAAATCCGATGATTTGAAAGGATTTACAAATGTATTTTGAATTTCAACATTTAGTTTTGATTCAAATTTTTCTTCTTCAATATGTCGAAAAACTTCATATAAATTATCCAATTCATCTGCTTTCATTGTCGTATAAGCTGCTATTCGTCGAAGTTGTTGTTTATAAAACATGGAAATTGCATTCGAAATAATAACTGCGCCTAGAATCCAATAAAAAACAATTTCTTTCGGAAAACTAATAATTGCTAAAGCGATAAAACATAAAATATTCAGAACAGAAAAGATGAGTGGAAGTAATTTTATTGAATTAGTATTGAATACACGATTTTCGAACACAAAAATTGAAGATTGATTCATGTTTAATCGCTTTGTAAATGTCAAAAATGTCACTATCCAATTTCTTTTTTCAGCCAATTCTGTAAATGCATTTTGTCTATCAATAATTTCTGATTTGTCTAAAATCAAATTCGATAAAAAATGTTTCAACTGTAAATTTCCAATTCGAGTTTGCGTTTTATTGATCCGATTGAAGATTGAATTTCCTTCCAAAATATCTAAATCTTTGTTGTAAACATTATTGAACTGAGAATTATCTTCAACAAATGGATCGATAGAATCATCAGATTTTATTTGATTAATAATTTCTAAAGCTTGAATTGAATAATTGAGTTCCGAAGAAATTTTAGAAGTTTT
This sequence comes from Empedobacter sp. UBA5036, assembly GCF_002415215.1. Classification (NCBI taxonomy): domain Bacteria; kingdom Pseudomonadati; phylum Bacteroidota; class Flavobacteriia; order Flavobacteriales; family Weeksellaceae; genus Empedobacter; species Empedobacter sp. UBA5036. The sequence goes on along the minus strand of NZ_DICC01000024.1, from coordinate 17,872 downwards.
AACCACTAAAACGATGAAAACTATAAATAAAATAGAAGAAATAATCAAATATAAATTGTTGCTCGACGTGACGTAAAGCAAGAAAAATACAACCGAAATAATAAATGCAACAAGCCTGATATTGCTGATTTTATTCTTTTTTGACTTTAAAAGATTAAAATCATTTTGTAGTTTTTCTTCAATTTTCAGATAGTTTTCCATTCTTAATTTTATTTCTGATTAAAGGTAGTGGTATAAATAATAAAAGAGCGAAATTTCCGCTCTTTTAAATTGTTGTTTATATAATTGTGTGAATTACAACACTTTTATTTCGAATACTTTTTCATCATTCAAATAACCTTCTAACGTATCTTTTGAATTGATTTTAGAAACTCCCGCTGGCGTTCCAGTAAAAATTAAATCGCCTTTTTTCAAGGTAAAATATTTAGAACATTCCGCAATTAACGTATTGATATGAAAAATCATATCTTTTGAATTTCCTGTTTGTACATTTTCTCCATTTCGATCTAATTTGAATGTAAGATTTTCTAAATCAAAATTTTCTTTTGGATAGAAATCCGAAGCAAATGCAGAACCATCAAAAGCTTTCGCAATTTCCCAAGGAAAACGTTTTTCTTTCAATTCTTGTTGTACATCGCGTGCTGTAAAATCAATTCCTAAACCGATTTCTGAAAAATAACGATCTGCAAATTGAGGTTGAATCATTTTTCCAACTCGATCAATTTTAATTACAATTTCCGTTTCAAAATGAACTTCTTTCGTAAAACTTGGAATCACAAAAGGAAAACCTTTTCGCAAAATTGCAGAATCTGGTTTCATGAAAAACATGGGAGATTCTGGAATTGGATTATCTAATTCTTTTGCATGTTCGACGTAATTTCGTCCGACACAAATAATTTTCATCGCTTAAAAACCGTTTTGTAATTTGATTCGTGTAAAAACTTTCTTTGTATATAAAGGAAAATCAGCATTCTGAATCCACGCATAATAACCTGAATCTTTCGCAAAAATATCCGTCACAACTTGTCCTTTATATTTTCCAAACGAAATAATTTCTTGGTCTTTGTCATTGTACTGAATAAATCCTGCTAAATCAGCCGTTTTACGTTGAGATGAAAATTCGCTCAAAAATTTATTGTCATTTTCAAGTTCGTCATATTTCTCGATTTGCGCCATCAAAACTTCGTAAGTCGCAATTGTGTCAGCTTCCGCAGAATGTGCATCAATCAAATCTTTATCACAATAATACTTATAAGCAGCGCTCAAATTACGAGGTTCCATTTTATGATAAATCACTTGCACATCAATTGGACGATGTTTTGATAAATCAAAATCAAACCCGTTACGCAATAATTCTTCTGCCAAAAGCGGAATATCAAAGCGATTTGAATTGTATCCAGCCAAATCAGAATCTTTAATCATTTCCATAATCGCAGGAGCAAGCTCTTTGAAAGAAGGCGCATCGGCAACATCTTCGTCAGAAATTCCGTGAATTAAAGTTGTTTCTGGTGGAATTGGAATTCCAGGATTAACTTTCCAAGTTTTTACTTCTTTCGATCCATCTGTCAAAGCTTTTACGATAGAGATTTCGACAATACGGTCTTTTGAAACATTAGTTCCTGTTGTTTCTAAATCAAAGAAACAGATATTTTTAGTTAATTTCATTTTGTAATTTCTTTTCTGAAAATGATTGAGATGATGATGTACAATAAGATGATTAGCGGAATTGCAGCAACTTGCAACCAAGCCACTAAACCTAATGTAATGATTAAGAAAATATATTTATAATAATTTTCTGCCCAACTCAATCCTTTAAATTTTAAGGCAAATAATGGTAAATCGACAATTAATAAAACACTAAATACAATAGAAACGGCAATTAATAAATACGGATCAACAGATGGATTTATAATTTGTCCATTATTGTAATAGATAGAAAATAATGAGAAAATAAATAAGGTATTTGATGGTGTTGCCAAACCTTTGAAATACGTTGCTTGATCTTCATCTAAATTAAATTTTGCTAATCGTAACGCCGAAAAAGCAGGAACTAAAAAAGCAAATAATGAAATTGCAGCAATTTTTAAATTCTCATTTTCATAAATAAAATCAGTTGAAAAATGATTAAACATCGAAAATAACATCAATCCTGGTACAACACCAAACGAAATACAATCTGCCAAAGAATCCAATTCTTTTCCAATCGGGCTACCAATATTCATTAGTCGTGCAACCATTCCGTCCAAAAAATCAGCAACTAATGAAATCAACATCAAAACCATCACAATTGTAACTGTGGTAGTTGTGATTTGAGCATTGCTCGAAATCATGAAAATGGCTGATAATACACCACATGAAAGATTAAGTAGTGTTAGAAAATTTGGAATTGTAAATAATTTCATAAATGAATTTTTCATCACAAAAGTACAAACAAAAATTAATCTGAATCCTTTTTAAACACAATAAAACCACTATTTTTGAGTTTTTATATTCGTAATTCATCAATTTTGAAAAAGACATTCCTTATATTATCTGTTCTGGCAAGTCAATTTGCTTTTTCTCAAACCACACGCAAATATTCGAACGAGTTTTTGAATATTGGTGCAGATGCGCGCTCGTTTGCAATGGGTAATGCGGTTGTGGCGAATATTGGAAATGCAAATGCGGCTTATTGGAATCCTGCTGGATTAACGGAAATTACCTATGATTGGGAAGCTGCAGCAATGCATGCTGAATATTTTCAGTCGATTGCAAAATTTGATTATGCAGCGGTTGCAATTCCGTTGAGAGAAAGTAATTCTACGATTGCATTTTCGTTTACACGTTTTGGTGTTGATAATATTTTGAATACAACAGAATTGATTGATAATCAAGGAAATATTAATTACGATAAAATCTCTAAATTTTCTACAGCAGACTATGCTTTAACAATGTCTTATGCGGGAAATGTCTTTAATAATAAAGATATTCAGTTTGGTGCAAATGCTAAAATCGTTTATCGACATATTGGGAAATTTGCGCAAGGATTTGGTTTCGGTTTAGATCTTGGTTTGCAATATCGTACCGATAATAAAATGTATTTTGGTTTGATGGCACGAGATATTACAACAACTTTCAATGCGTGGAGTATCAATAAACAAAAGGTAAAAGAAATCACGATTGACGAACCAAATAATGAAGGTGAGCCAACAATTTTGAATGATTTACCTGGAGAGAATATCGAATTAACAATGCCTAAATTGCAATTTGGAGTTGGAAAACGTTTTGATTTTAATGAACGAGTTTCGTTATTGGGAGAGGTTGATATGAATATCGAATTTCAACAAACGAATGCCGCAATTTCTGGAAAAGGATTTTCGATTTCGCCACAAGTTGGTCTTGAATTAGGTTATGATGACATGGTTTTTGTACGTGGAGGATTGAACAATTTACAGAAGATTTCGCAATTTGATGGAAAAGATAAAACTCAAATTCAGCCAAATGTTGGGGTAGGTTTCAAATACAAAGGAATCTCGATTGATTATGCTTTGACAAACTTTGGAGACAGCGGTTTAGGATTATATTCTAACATTTTCTCAGTCCGTTTCGAGATGGATAAATGGAGATAAATAAGTTTTACTCATAATTATATTGATAGGTATATTTTTCTGAATATTGATATTTTATACTCTGTCAAGTGTTTCCAAAAGCGTTTTGGCATCATTTGGATTAGTAACATCGAATTTTTCCTTGTTTCAATTGTTGTCCAATTAAAATAAGACTTCCACAATTCTTGGTATAAATTCTCTTTTACATCAAAATAATAATTAAAGGTAAAACATTATATTTTGGATCAGTTTTCGCAAAAAATAAATCTTAATTAATCTTTTCAAAACGAATAAATATCGCTGAAAAAAGTTTAACAAAAAAATTAATCATATTCTAAATTGATTAAAAGTTCAGTCTTTAATCGGCTGATAAAATTACAATCTAATTCAGCAAGAAGAATATCAATTAATTGAGACAAAAAATCGCGGTGAATATAGTTAAATAAAAAGGTTTTTTCATTGGTCATAAAATAGAAATCAAAATGACTAAAATAACCTGAAATTGATTTAATCTCTAATGTTGGAAGTTCTTCGGGTTGAAAAAAATCACTTAATTTTGCACGATAATCATGTATTTTTTTGATAGAATTTGAATTAATATCAACATATTCCAAATTTAAATCTTCAATTTCATCTGAATAAAATTGAATCAAAAATTCATTTTTAGGATAATCATTTATGTACAAATTGAAACGATTATCTTTTTGATATAACTGAAAAAGTCGATTAAATTCTTGCACATTATTGATCATAATAGATGAAGTTAAATAATTGATTTGAATAAATTTAAAAACATTTAGTTAAATAATCAAATAAAAAAGAGCCAAATTAACTTGGCTCTTGTATTTCTAATAACGTATTGTTCTTGTTGTATTTGAAATTGGTTGATCAATATCTTTGACGAATTGTGTTCGTTTGACCCAATTTTTATGATTATCATATTGATATTTAATCGTGGAAATATTCTTTACTTTTCCTGCTTCATCAATCACAGTTTCTTCAATAATATTATTGTTTTCATCAAATTTGCGAATATATTTATTGACTTGTTTATTGTCTTTGTCCACATAATTTTCCTCTATAGGATTGCCTTTCGCGTCGTTTTTATAATTCAACGTATAATTTCCTTGGTTATATTTCACCAATGTTTTGACTAAAAATCCATTTTGATATTGAAACGTTTTCTCGATAAAAACATCCGAATCTTCCAATAAATTAGTTTCTCTTTCGTAAGTTACATTCTGATTTTGATCTAATTTATATTCCGTTTTAGAAACATTAACATAATTTTCGCTTTTCGTCACGATATAACCATCTGTTGTATATTCGTAATCAAAATTGAAAACTAAACTTTCGTCATTGTTTTTCATTTCTCTCGAAATCAATTTATTCGATTCATTATAATTAAATGTTTCAGCAAAAGTTTTATTTCCAGCTTCATCAAAATAATCACGTTTTGTTGGATTTCCATCTTTATTATACGTTGATTTTGTGTAATATTCGGTTTCATAACCTTCGATAAACTTCATGCGAATACGTGCTTTTTGCATCGATTCTTCAATAAAAGTTGGATTTCCTAAAACATCATTTTGCTGTAATTCAGATTTTTGAGCAAATGCAAATCCTGAAAATAATATCGTAATTAAAGCAATGTTTTTTAACATATGTTGTATTTTTTTATTCTTGAATAGAAAGATTAACCAAAATTAATCCAAAAATATAGATTTCTTGATCTATTTAAAGGTGAACGTAAAAACTAGAACTTATATTTGAAAAAAATTAAAAAAAATGAGCACAAAATTTAAACTTTTAGGAAATCAACCTGCATTTATCGATTTATCATTGTTATTAGTACGTTTAGCTGCTGGTGGATTTATGTTTACACACGGATTCGGAAAATTACAAAAATTAGTCAATGGTAATTTTGAATTTGGTGATCCAATTGGACTTGGATCAGAAGTATCTTGTGTTTAACGGTTTTTGCGGAAATACTTTGTGCTTCTTTAGTTTTAGTCGGATTATTTACTCGTTTAGCAGTTATTCCACTAATTATTACGATGTTAGTTGCTGTATTTATCGTGCATGCAGATCATGATTTTGGTAAAAAAGAATTGGGATTATTCTACTTAATCAATTATTTAGTTATATTTTTATCAGGCGCAGGAAAATATTCTTTAGACAAATTGATTCTTAAAAAATGATAAAAACATTAACCTATAGCTTATTAATTTGTACTTCTGCATTATTTGCTCAATCAAAAAATATGAAAAACATTGTTTATACGCCATTAACAAAGGCAGAAACGACATTAATAAAAGAAAAGAAATCCTATGATCCTTTTCGTGTTTTATTAACGACTTCGAATGCAGATACAAAAATCTTAAAATCAATTTCTATTGATATTGATCCAAAAGATCCGTTAATCAAATTATTGGCCGATCGTATGTATGCGACTGTACAAGATGAGGCGAGTAAAGGTGTTGGAATTGCTGCTCCGCAAATTGGGATTAATCGCAACGCGGTTTGGGTGCAACGTTTTGATAAAGAAGGCGAACCTTTTGAGTTTATTATCAATCCAAAAATTACTTGGTATTCGGACATTGTTCGTCACGGTCGTGAAGGTTGTTTATCTATTCCTGATATTTTCGGAAAAGTGTATAGAAGCTTGGTTCTTCGATTGGAGTATTATGATTTGGATGGAAATTTTCATGATGAAACGGTAGAAGGTTTTACAGCGGTTATTTTTCAGCACGAATACGATCATTTAACAGGAACTTTATTTACGGATCGAATGAAAGAGCAAGAAAAGCTAAATTATGTGAAAGCTGAAGTAATGAACGATGTTTTTTACTTGAAAAAGGCAGGTTCTTTTATAGATGACGACGATGATGAAGATTAAAAATTTCTTAAAACGTAGAAATTATTATGCTTGGCATAGTTTTTAGTTTAATTTTGCAAAAACTTATTTAGAAAATTGTTAGCATACACTACATATAATCATCCAACGAGTACAGAATGGGTGACTTTTGTTCATGGAGCAGGAGGAAGTTCTACGATTTGGTTCAAGCAATTGCGTGAATTTCGCAAACATTTTAATGTTTTGTTAATGGATTTGAGAGGACACGGACGTTCTAAGAAAAACTTGAAAGCACTTTTTGAAAAACGTTATACTTTCAAATCAGTTTCAAAAGATGTCATTGATGTTTTAGATCATTTAAATATTGATAAAACACATTTTGTTGGGATGTCTTTGGGAACGATTGTGATTCGACAATTAGCAGAAGATTATTCGGAGCGATTCAAATCAATGGTGATGGGAGGCGCAATTATGAAAATTAATTTTCAATGTCAATTTTTGATTAATGTTGGAAATACGTTCAAACATATGTTGCCTTATTTGATCTTGTATCGAATTTTTGCTTTCGCTATCATGCCAAAAAATACGCACAAAGAATCAAGGTTATTATTTATCAATGAAGCGAAAAAATTGTATCAAAAAGAATTTTTGAAATGGTTTAAACTTACTGCTGATGTCAATCCGTTGTTAAAATGGTTTCGAAAAGTTGAATTGAATATTCCGACTTTATATGTGATGGGTGCAGAAGATCATATGTTTTTGCCTTCGATTCAGGAGTTAACAAAAGCACACACTAAACATTCAGAATTGATTGTTATCGAAGATTGTGGACATGTCGTGAATGTCGATCAACCACAAATTTTTAACGATAAAGTAATTGAATATATTCATCGAATTAAATAGAAAATACTAAAAAAGCTTCCAATTAAGAAGCTTTTTTAGTTTATATATCGTTGTATAAAATTATATCCTAAATCGTAATAATGTTTTTGATTATTTTCAAAAGTTAATTCAAATTGTTGACCATTTCCTTTTATACTAAGTAATTTACAAGGATTAATTTCTCCTAATTCTCCACCAAAATAATAGTAATAAAATTGTGTTTTATAAGTTTGTTGATTTTTTATTGATATTTTATTTGAAGGATGCTTCATTAATTCTGTCCAAAATAAGAAAGTTTGTGCTTTGCTTAATTGTTTTCCATTAATATTGATTAAACTTAGTAGCGGGAAGTATTCAGATTCATGGTATTTCTTTTTATTACTCATTAACGAAACCGAATAACTAAGTGCTAACTCCAAATTCGAATAAGAAAAATTTATAGGATAAGCATAAATACGTATCGATTTTATAATTTTATTCTCCTTTATAACAAGTAATAAGTCTTCTGATTGATCTGTAATTTGTTCTTCATAATTATCTTTTAAAGAAAGTAAATCTGCGTCATTAATTTTCTGCTCTAAAAATTGATGAAATTTTTTATCTAATTTACCTTCAAAAACGCCTTTTTTTCCATTAAAAGCTTCATTTCCGCTAATTATAGTTCCATTTTTTTGAATAGCGATATTTATTATACTACAACTCCCGTAACAACCACTTGTCGTATAGATAATTTGATCATAATCTAATGGATTTTTGGTATTATTATCTCTTCTTCCAAGTGTATCAAGACTCGAATCATTATTATATTTGATAACCATTTCTTCTTTATTTATTGATAAAATTTTAAAAAATGGTTTTGGTTTACTGATAGAATCAAAATAATGAACTGTTGAATCTTTTACATTGAATTTGATTGAATTACCTAAAAATTTAGTAGGTATAAATTTTTTATGCTCTCGAATTCCATAAGTTTCATAGATACCATCATAATATCCTTTATTATTATATATTGAATCCTGATCGAATTTATAAATAACAGGATCTAAAACTGCCATTTTAGTTGACCAGACGCCTTGTATTTGTTCTAATAATTTATTGTCCGTTTCGGAATTATTTTTACAAGCATTAAAAGACAATATGAGTATTAAAATATAGATGTATTTCATAAATAATATATTGAATTAAGATACAATAAATTATTTATGAAAAAAAGCTTCCAATTCGGAAGCTTTTTTTAGTTTATTTTGATCTTTTTTCTAACAAATCTGGGCGACGTTCTTTTGTACGTTCAACTGCTTTTTCATGCAACCATTCTTCAATTTTAGGAAAGTTACCCGAAAGTAAAACATCAGGAACTTTAAGACCTTTATATTCGGCTGGACGCGTATAAATTGGTGGCGCTAACAAATCATCTTGAAACGAATCTGAAAGGGCAGAAGTCTCATCACCAATTACGCCAGGTAATAAACGAATAATAGAATCAGCCAAAATAATTGCGCCAAATTCTCCACCAGAAAGCACATAATCGCCAATCGAAATTTCTCTTGTAACATACATATCTCGAATACGTTGATCGATTCCCTTATAATGTCCACAAATCATCATAAGATTTCCTTTCAATGACAAATCATTCGCAATTGTTTGATTCAACGTTTCACCATCTGGCGTCAAATAAATAATTTCATCATAAGTACGTTCATCTTTCAATTTCGAAATCATTTTGTCCAAAGGCTCACACATAATCACCATTCCAGAAGTTCCTCCATACGGATAATCATCTACATGACGATAACGTCCTTTTCCAAAATCTCTCAAATCGTGAACATGAATTTCAGCTAAACCTTTGTCTTGTGCACGTTTCATAATCGAGGCAGAAAATGGACTAACTAATAATTCGGGTAAAACAGTGATAATATCTATTCGCATGCTGCAAAGATATTTGTTTAGCTACGTTTGCGCAAGTTTAAATTTATTTTTTGAATTTGATTGTTTTAACTGAATTTATAAATTCTTCTTGTGATCCCACAAGAAATTAATCCAAATAATATGATGAATGACAAATATTTTAACTGATTATTCAAATGATTGATTTTCTTTTAAAATTAATAAATATAATTGATATTATTCATTAGCCTTATTCAAATGAAATCGAGTAAATTTGTCTAAAATTTTAATAAAATGTTTTTATATAACAGACATAGACGACTACGCAAAAACGAATCAATTCGTAGTATGATTCGCGAAAATCATTTGTCACCAAACGATTTTATTTTACCAATTTTTATGGCTGAAGGAGAAGGTGTGAAAGAAGAAATTGCTGCAATGCCAGGTATTTACCGCCAATCTCTTGACAATACTGTAAAAGAAGTAAAAGAAATTTGGGATTTAGGTATAAAATCAGTTAACATATATTGTAAAGTTAGTGATAACTTAAAAGATAACACAGGTAAAGAGGCTTGGAATCCAAACGGATTGATGCAAAATACAATCAAAGCAATTAAAGATGCAGTTCCAGAAATGATTGTAATGCCTGATGTTGCCTTAGATCCATATTCAATTTATGGTCACGACGGAATCATCAAAAATGGAGAAGTTATTAATGATGAAACTGTTGACGCTTTGGTAAAAATGACGTTGTCTCATGCAGAAGCTGGTGCAGATTTTGTTGCGCCTTCTGATATGATGGATGGTCGAATAGGAGCGATGCGTGCTGCGTTGGAGGAAAACGGTTTTCATAATGTAGGAATCATGACGTATGCTGCGAAATATGCATCATCTTTTTATGGACCTTTCCGTACAGCCTTAGATTCTGCGCCAGTTGATTCTCAAGAAATTCCGAAAGATAAAAAAACCTATCAAATGGATTACCATAATTCGCAAGAAGCGTTGCGCGAAGCAATTGCAGATGTAGAAGAAGGTGCAGATATTTTGATGGTAAAACCAGGAATGGCTTATTTAGATATTGTGAAATTAGTGAAAGATAATTTACAAGTTCCGGTTTCTGTTTATCAGGTTTCAGGTGAATATGCGATGATTAAAGCTGCTGTAGAAAAAGGCTGGTTAGATAATGATAAAGTTATTTTAGAGTCTTTAACTTGTTTCAAAAGAGCAGGAGCTGACCTAATTTCAACTTACTTTGCAAAAGAAGCTGCAAGATTATTGAATGATCAATAAATCAGTTCAAAAAAGAAATAAAAAAATCCACTTCGTTTGAAGTGGATTTTTTATGTTTTAAAGCGAATAATTAACCATTTTCGCTGTAAATTGTTGTTTTTCTAATGTAGATAGAAAATATTTTTGTTCAGCTTCAGCTTGTTCTTTTTTCTGATAATTCTTTTCGTAACCCGTTTGAATTTCTTTTAAAGAACCAATCGTTCCATTTTTCAATAAATAATTCTGAAACTTTGTATATCTATCTGCCAATTTGGCGTAGATATCTTTGTTATCGATGTTTGCTTCATAAACATCTGTCACATAAACTTCATTATCTTGTCCATAAGCGATGGAAAAAAAATAATAAGTTTGGTTATTCTTTGTTTGACTGAAAACCACCCCAGTAACAAAGAATAAAAATAGTACTAAACCTTTTTTCATTCAACCAAAATTTGAGTTGGCAATTTAAACATTATTAATCAATTGTATACCTTGTTGTGTGAATTTATATTATTCGGTATAATTTTTTTATATTTGTGTCCTAAAATTGACTCAAAATGTTTCAAAATCTTCAGGATAAATTAGATAAAGCATTACATACCTTAAAAGGAAAAGGACAAATTACAGAAATTAACGTTGCAGAAACCGTAAAAGAGGTGCGTAGAGCCCTTGTTGATGCCGATGTTAGTTATAAAGTTGCAAAAGATTTTACAAATACGGTAAAAGAAAAGGCTTTAGGTGAAAACGTAATTACGTCGCTTAATCCTGGACAATTAATGGTAAAAATTGTTCATGATGAATTAGCAAAATTAATGGGAGGTGAGGTTACTGAACTGAAAGTAGACGATAATCCGACAATTATTTTGATTGCTGGTTTACAAGGTTCTGGTAAAACAACTTTTTCTGGTAAATTAGCTAATTTCCTAAAAACTAAGAAAAACAAAAAAGTATTATTAGTTGCTGGTGATGTTTATCGTCCAGCTGCCATCAATCAGTTACAAGTTTTAGGAGAGCAAATTGGTGTAGATGTTTATGCTGATTTAGAAAACAAAAATCCTGTAGAAATTGCTCAATCAGCGATTGTACAAGCAAAACAAAATGGAAATAATGTAATTATTGTCGATACAGCTGGTCGTTTGGCGATTGATGAGCAAATGATGGATGAAATTCGTCGCGTTCACCAAACAGTTAATCCTACCGAAACTTTATTTGTTGTAGACTCTATGACAGGTCAAGATGCGGTGAATACTGCAAAAGCTTTCAATGAAGTATTGAATTATAATGGAGTTGTTTTAACAAAATTAGATGGTGATACACGTGGTGGAGCTGCATTAACGATTAGAACGGTTGTTGACAAGCCAATCAAATTTATTTCTACTGGTGAGAAAATGGAAGCTTTAGATGTTTTCTATCCAGAACGTATGGCAGATCGTATTTTGGGAATGGGTGACGTTGTTTCGTTAGTAGAGCGTGCTCAAGAACAATTTGACGAAGAAGAAGCAAAACGTTTACAAAAGAAAATTGCCAAAAATAGCTTCGATTTTGATGATTTCTTAAAACAAATTCAGCAAATCAAACGTATGGGTAATATGAAAGATTTGGTTGGAATGATTCCTGGTGCTGGAAAAGCGTTGAAAGATGTAGATATTGACGACAATGCTTTTAAAGGTGTTGAAGCGATTATTCACTCAATGACGAAAAAAGAGCGTAAAAATCCAAATATTATCGATAATTCTCGTAAGAAAAGAATTGCAGCTGGTTCTGGAACATCTTTACAAGAAGTGAATCAATTATTGAAACAATTCTCTGAAATGGGAAAAATGATGAAATTTATGAATTCTGCAAATGGTAAAAAGATGATGGAAACAATGTCTAAAAATATGCCTGCAGGTGGATTCCCAGGAATGCCAAAAATGTAATAATAATACAATAATTTATAGTATATTAAAACCTCTAATTGTTAGAGGTTTTTTTATTTTAAAGTTTTCAGGAAAAAGCTGTATCGGTTGAATACTAAGCTTTTATAAAGATTATCAAAAAAGTCAGGTAACGATTTGGTAACGGTGCTTACTGCTTTGCTTTTCAACGTTTTTCCGTTAGCTCAAGGCAAATATACAAAAATAGAAGGATAGGAAAATTAAAACCTATCCTTTATTTATCACTCTTAAATATTTTTGATTCTTATGAATACCTACTAGAATAAAACATTAATTTCCTGATATCCCATTAACAAAAGTGTCTACGAATCCTATGATTTTATTTAGAATACGATCTCCGATTTCCTTAGATTTTAATACACTCGGTCTTCCCTCTTTTCGTAAATCTAAAATTTCTTTTCGCAAAGGTTCACGTTCTGTAAACAAATAGTTCTCTATAAGTCTTTCTGTTTTTTCTTCAGAAAGATTTTCCGTCTTGACTAACTCCTTGAGTGCTTTTTCTTGCTCTACAGTCCAGAATTTTTCGAACTCTTCAGGAATGGTATCCGTATCTTCAATATGGGGTAAACTTTCTTGAATAAATTTCTCAATCAATTCCCTTTTACTTCTTAATGATACTTCGGTGTTCAGTAAATTGAAAATATCTTTTTCGATACTTTCTTTGTCTTTTACACTATGTTTCGAATTGAATTTAATCAATAACTGAAGTATGTAAGTTACATTGATTGTATCACGTCTAATCAATTCCAGTTCAAAATCTATATCATTGAGAATAGACGCTTTTTTAGACGGGTCAGCAGGATCAAGTCTTTCCTTTAAATCCAAATATTTACTGGTGTAATCTGCAAAAAGCTGTTCTTCCATCTGTAAATCATCCCAAGTAAATTCTGTATAATGACTCATTTTCTTGTGCAAACGCATCATGGCGCGGAAAGCCAAAATAAATTGTAGCTGATCTTCTTCCGAATATAAGCCATCAACAGACACTACTTCTGGAACAATTTCTAATAATTTCTGTGTGGCTTCGTTGAACTTTTCTACATACGCTTCGTAGGGTTCAACTATGATTTCGTCAATTGCTTCTTTATTGCTGAATAAAGCGATTGCTTCGTCTGTCTTGTCTTTAAGGTTTCGGAAACATACAATATTTCCCTGTGTTTTATTCTTATCCAGAATACGATTGGTACGGCTAAAAGCTTGTATCAATCCATGATATTTCAGATTTTTATCAACGTATAATGTGTTTAAATATTTACTATCGAATCCTGTCAAAAACATATTGGCAACCAACAAAATATCTGTCTCATTTTGTTTTGACTTCTTTGCTACTGCATTGTAATAGTTGTAAAATCCTTCGGTATCTTTTACGTTCTGTTTCTCTCCAAATAATTCATTAAAGTCTTGCACATACGTTTCTAATAATTCTCTACGATGAGGTTTGTAGCCGTAAACTGCTTGTGGTTCAGCAACCATTCCTAATTGGGAATAAACAGCATCTTCCATTTCCTCTTCATTCTGAGCAAAGCTAAAAATGGTAGCTATTTTTAAATCGTGCTGTCCCTCTTGTTTTTTACGCTTGAAAATTTCATAGTATTGAATGACCGAATCAATATCCTGTACACACATCATTGCACAAAATTTCCTGTTTTGCGTTTTCTGATCGTGGTATTGAATGATGTAATCTATAATGGCTTCCTTTCGTTCAGGAGCTTCAAAAACTTCAGTTTCATTGATTTGCTCTACTTTTAAATCAATGATATGTTCTTTCTGTTTGAAAGTCTGAATGTATTCTACAGAAAATTTCAGTACATTCTCATCACGTATGGCATCTGTAATTACATATTTATGCAGGCATTTTCCAAACAAGCTTGCAGTTGTTTTTTCTCCATCTGCATTCTCTGCCAAAATAGGAGTACCTGTAAAGCCAAATAATTGAATATTGGTAAAATAATTGACGATGTTTTTGTGGGTATCACCAAATTGCGAGCGGTGACATTCATCAAAGATAAAAACCATCCTTTCGTGCTGAATGGATTTCATTTTTGATAAGTTTCTACCTGAAATTGCATTATTTAGCTTTTGAATGGTGGTAACGATGATGCGAACATTCGGGTCGTTTAATTTACGAATAAGGTCATCCGTATTAGTAGCAGAACTTACCGAGCCCTTACTAAATTTATCATACTCTTGGTTGGTTTGATAATCCAAATCTTTTCTATCTACCACAAAAACCACTTTTTTGATAGCTGGAATTTTGGATAGAATCTGACTGGCTTTGAAGCTGGTTAAGGTTTTTCCACTTCCAGTTGTATGCCAGATGTAACCATTTTTTTCGATGTTATAGCCATTCAGAATTTCGTTTTCTTTTACCTTTTTGATAATACTTTCTACCGCATAATACTGATATGGACGAAGTACCATCAGACGTTTATCAGTTTCATTCAGAACGATATACTTACAGATCATTTTACTGATATGACAAGGTTCTAAAAAAGAATCGGTAAAGCCGTTTAAAATATTATTTAATGGATTATTTTGTTCGTCTGTCCAATGAAAAGTCTGAAGATATTCCTGCTTATGTGTTCCAAAATTGCTGAAATATTTGGTGTTTACACCGTTACTTATAACGAATAATTGTACAAAATGAAACAACCCCTTTCCAGCACCAAAGCTATGTTTTTGATAGCGGTTGATTTGGTTGAATGCTTCTTTCATTTCCAAACCTCTTCGTTTCAGCTCGATTTGCACTAAAGGCAATCCATTCACCAGTAAGGTAACATCATAGCGGTTTTCATATTTCCCCTCCTGCGTGATTTGATTGGTAACTTGATATTCGTTCTGACACCAATGTTCTACATTGAGAAATTCAAAATACAGATTATCACCATTATCCCGAATAATGTGATGTTTTTTTTCACGCAATACTTTGGCTTTTTCGAAAACAGAACCTTTATTAAGTATATTTAATACTTTTTCAAATTCACTATCGCTAAATTGTATATGATTGTGCTTTTCTAATTGTGTTTTGAGGTTTGCCAGTAAAGCTTTTTCATCAGCAATAAAAGCGTATTTATATCCCAATTTTTGTAATTGGGCAACGAGTTGCTCTTCTAAAATTTGTTCGGACTGTTTGCTCAAAATAATTATGAATTAGGAGTTTATCTTGTTCTTTCCATCTATGTACAAATTTAACAAAATAAAATGTTCTCCTAATCCATAATCTAAAACTTATCTAAGAGCCTTAAACATCTGCTCAATAGCTTTCTTCTTTTGTTCCATATTAGGATGTACATAGAGATTTAAAGTGGTGCTGATATTGGAATGTCCCAGAAGTACACTCACAGTCTTGTAATCGCAATTACTTTCGATACATCGGGTTGCGAAACTATGTCTTAACCCGTGAAATTTAAGCTCAGGCATTTTTAATTCTTTCATTAAATTTTTGTAATAGCTTCTATAGGTTCTTGGCTCCGTAGGTTTAGTATCGTTTGTCAATACAAAAAACAAAGGATTCACAATCTTTTTAAAGGGTTTCAATATTCTTAATAAATCCTTACTTATCGGAATTTCACGAATAGAATTTTTAGTTTTAGGAGTGTCTAAAATTAATTCCGTTCTACGAATTCCATCTTCTATCACATAAATACGCTGGATGGTTCTGTTAACACTTATAATTCCGTTATCGGTATCAATATCTTCCCAAGTTAATGCACATACTTCCCCAATACGCATTCCTGCACTTAAACATATATATACACCTAAATTCCTAAATGTAAAATGCTCTTGTATATAGTTCATTATTTTTTTCTGATCAGTCTTGGTAAGCACTTCAATATTGTGCTTTTCTCGTTCAGTAGGAAACTGAATATCAAAAGGGGTATACTGTAACCATTTGTTTTTAGCTCCAAATTTCAAAATCATTTTCAGAACAATTAAAATATCCTTAATTGTTTTATGACTTAAACCCGTTTCCAATTTTTGAAAAACAAAGCTTTGAACATCAGCTTCCTCAATCGCAATTTTGTTGCCGAAATTAGGCAGTAGATGATTTTCAATCAATAGCGTATAAGCTGAGAAACTTGACTTTTTTACATACTGTTTTTTGTCTATTTTCCATAGATCGATAACTTCTGAGAGTTGTTTTTGTTCATTCATTATAATTTAATTTTTTAAAATCTCAAAGGAAAGCAATTAAGGACACTTTATCCCCCAGATAGATTTGGAACTAAGGTTCCTAATTTGAGATTTCCTGAATTTGCGGAGGAGTGGGAAACTAAGAAGTTGGGAGAGATTTTGGAATTTAAGAATGGTATTAACGCTACAAAAGAACAATATGGTAGTGGATACAAGTTCATAAACGTATTGGACATTCTCAATAACGAGTTTATAACACACGATAAAATTATTGGGAGTGTAAATGTCAATGAAGAAATCATTGATAAATTCCCAGTGAACTACGGAGATATTCTGTTTCAACGAAGTTCTGAGACACGAGAGGAAGTGGGAACCACAAGTGTATACTTAGATAAAGACAAAACTGCAACATTTGGAGGATTTGTAATTAGAGGTAAAAAAAATGGAGAATATGAACCTATTTTTTTGAATAAATCATTAAAAACTGATTTAGTAAGAAATCAAATAACATCAAAATCGGGAGGAAGTACAAGATATAATATTGGTCAAGAAATATTAGCTTCTGTAACTCTGTACTTTCCATCGCTCAATGAGCAAACTAAAATTGCATCATTTCTATCCTTAATAGATTCTCGAATCCAAACCCAAAACAAAATAATTGAACAATTAGAAACCTTAATTAAAGGGCTAAGTGAAAAGCTATTTTCGCAAGAAATCAGATTTAAGGAATTTACAGACAAATGGGAATTGAAGAAATTAGGAGACATATCAACCATAACAACTGGTTCTTCTAATAGAGAAGATTCTATGTTAAATGGAGAATATACGTTTTTTGACAGGTCACAAGATATTAGAACAAGTAGTAGATTTTTGTTTGATAAAGAAGCAGTAATTGTTCCAGGAGAAGGGCAAGAATTTATCCCTAAATATTTTATAGGAAAATTTGATCTTCATCAACGAACATATGCGATTTTTGATTTCAGTGGAATATATGGAAAATATTTATATTACCATTTACTTAATGATGATAAATATTTACAATCACAAGCAGTTGGTTCTACTGTAAAATCATTACGATTGCCAATGCTTCAATCTATGCCTATCAAATCTCCTTGTTTAGATGAGCAAACTACCATTGCCAATTTTCTTTCTGTTATTGAAACAAAAATTCAAACAGAAAAAAATATTTTAGATAAGGTAGTATCTTACTAACTGTGAAAGTTGAAAAGTTATTCTGAAGATATTTTGAGCCCTTAAAGCTCAAAAAATATTTTCGGAAATAACTTTTTATTATTTTTAAACATTACATAGTTATGATAGAA
>NZ_DICC01000054.1:0-65293 GCF_002415215.1 Empedobacter sp. UBA5036 | reverse complement strand
AGTTTTTTGGATATTGCCTTTATTTACAACGAATTACGACTTTCTATTCCCAAAGTATTGTAAATAACCTTTAAATGATATTTCACGGTATTCTCAGAAATATAGAGTTCAGTTGCAATTTCTTTATTTGTAAATCCTTTCTTCACTAATTCGATGATATCCAGTTGTCTTTCCGAAAGATTATAATCACTTAAAATGATTTTCTTTTCAACTTGATTTGCGTTATTCGAATGATTAATCAAATCAGAAAGTTTATTTCTCATCCGTTCATTTTCATTTTCAACAAGTTTTCTTTTTTCGATGTTTATCTTGTAGAATTTATAAAGAACAATTAATAATATGATTAGAATTGTAGAAATAATAACTAGAAATAATCGGATATTTTTTTGATTTCGAACTTCTAAATCATTTCGTTTATTAATAATTTCTCGTTCTAAATTTTGTAATTTTCCACTTTGATTAATTGCATCATAATCAGTTGCAAGATCATTTACAATTAATCTTGTTTTGTATGCTTTTTCCCAATCTTCATTCTGCGCATAATACTAAGTAAGAGATTCATACATATTCAAAATATAAAGTTTTATACTATAATGTTTTGCATAATACAAACCTTTGTTAAAAGCTTCTAAAGCCTTCTTATTGTCCTTTGTTTCTGTATATAAGTGTAAAAGCTTTCTATAAATATTAGGTAAATGTTTGGGAGATTTTTGCTTCAAAATTTCTATACCTTCCAAATAATCTTTTTCTGCCTGAATATAATTTTTATTTAAACTATTCATTGTGCCTAAAACAGAAATATAAAAGCCATAAGTTTCTGCATCCAAATATTTTAAATTAGATTTATTTACTTTTTGAAGCAATTCCTTAACCTTATCATATTTTAAATAATCAAATTGGATGAAGATTCGTTCAATTAAAACTCTTGTCTCAACTTCGACTTTATATTTCGAACTCTTTAAACCATATTTTTCAGCAACGTTTAAATTTTCTTCTGCTTCTGGATAATTTAATAATGTTTTATACGTAAGATATTTTAACAAATACAAATTATATAAATCGTAATTCGTTACGTTTTTAGAATGTATAATACTATCCAATTTGATAATTGATTTATCAAATGAACCAATTTCATTATAAGATGAAATTTTTTTCTTTAGAATTTCGGAATTTATAGTGTTTCCTGTCCCTACCTGGGTAAAAAATAGAGTAAAGAATATAAAAAGTGTTTTGTTATTCATTTTTATTATATAACTGATATTTAGTAAAGTAATTCAACTACCTGTAGGTAGTAATCGTTAAACTACCTCATAACTACTCCTGCAAAAATAGGAATTTAAGTACTGAATCCTAAAATTTGCAAAGAATTTATTTAGCACATAAATCTGGTGTTAATAGCTAATTATTTATTAAAAATGAAGATTATTTTATCTACTTTATTACTACTGTTGTGTAGTTTAGGTTTCTCTCAAAATTTGGATTACAAAAATTTAAAACAATTTATTGGAAATCGTGTAAATGAGTTAGAGGATTTTTATAAGGTTTCTTCTACATCTATTGAAGATAATTTTGGAAACCAAAAAGTAATGTACAATTCAGTAAAAATTGAACCATATACGTTGAATATTGAGGTTGAAACTGAAGGGAAAAATATAAAGCGTATTGTGGTCAAAAATTCTGAAAATAGAACAAGTTTCTTTAAAAATATTGCAGAAGAAATAGAAAAAGAAGCTCCAATTAAGAAAAACTATAAGACGTATTATATCTCTTTAGTTAAGAACTCTACAAAAAAGAAAATTTATCAAGAATCAATTGATCAATTAATTGATTTATTTATTGAAAAAACCGACCACCAATCTAAAAGAAAATTATGGTTTACTGGAATCTAGTCCTCTAAAAACCATAATTACAATCAACGAAACTGAAAGTATTTTAGAAATCAATTAAAATTAAGTCAATATTTAAAACAATTAACAATGAAAAACATTTTTATTTTAGGGTTAGGTCTTATGGCTTCGCTAGCATTTGGACAAGTAGATAAAATTTACAAACATTCTGGTGAGATTATCGAAGGTCAGATTAAGCGTGTGGGAGAATTTACAGTAGAATATACGTATGATGGAGAAGATGCTATACAGTCTTTGAGTAAATATTCTGTTAATAAAGTATTTTACGGGAAAAGCACTCGTATTGAGGATGTTTCTGATAAAATTGAAATTACTGACGATAAAGATTGGGGGAAAGTGATTATTTTGGAAGATAAATCTTTGGTTGCAGGTTTGAAAAAAGGAGATGATTTAAAATCTAAAACAGGTATGATTAACTTCAGAACTGGAAATGGAAAAGATGAGCGTGCAGAAAAAGTTTTAAAACAACAAGCTGCAGAAGTTAGATGTCCATTTATTCTACTATTATCTGATAAAATGACAGGTAAATCGGCAAAGAAAACAGGAAGTTGCTACAAGTACCAGTAATAGGATTACTAAGAACTTTTAACTATATAATGTACTATTAATTATTTGACAAATAAGTCGTGGTAACTCGCGGCTTATTTTCTTTTAAAAAATGAACAAAGAAATAGTGTATTCACGAAAACGCAAACGAACTACAAATTTTGGTTCAAAAAAAATAAATTACTTAGATATTTTGATTGTTGTTTCAATTATTATTGTCACAATCTCAGTTATAATCAACTATTTGAATTAATTTTTTAGAAATACTCGCTACTACTTCACTTTATCTTTGATCCACTTCGCAACGGGTTTCTCAAAATATTCAAACGTTAATGCACTTAAAATTAAAGCAATTACGAAATAAATTCCAATTTTCTGAAAATCATTGATTTTCGGTAAATATTGATTTCCATATTTTATCACAATCATATGAATCATATAAAATGCAAAACTAATTTCACCTAAATAAACCAATGTTTTATGTTGAAGAATTCTCGAAAAGAAACCTTTTTGTAAAGCAAAAATTAGGACAATTCCAACCATCGGAATCCAATAATAAATTCCGTAACGAAAAGCTCTCGCAACATCATTGTGGAAGTAGAAAAAGATTGCCAAAACAGCAATTGCAGCGATTTCTATTAAAGTTCCTCTCGAAAAATTGATAGGCGTATCTTTTATCTTTTTATAGATTTGACAGGTAATAATTCCTAAAATAAAATCGAAACTGCGAACAATTGGATTGATGTAAAAAATCGCTTTTTCCAATTTCATATTTGTTCTGAAATAAGGTTCTGCAAAAATAATAATCGGAATAATTAGTAATAAAATATATTTCAGTTTCGGGAATTTATGCAACCAAATCACATAAAAAGGAAACATCAAATAGAAAAATAATTCGGTCGAAATACTCCAGGAAACGTTATTAATAGAGAAATAAAAATCTTTTACCGGAATATAAGATTGCAATAAAAATAAGTTCGCACCTGCAATATCCCAATGAAAATAACCTTGCCAAACATTGATGATAACAAATGGTAACATGACACAAAAGGTTAGGACATGAAGTGGATAAATTCGAGCAATTCGCGCGATATAAAACTTCTTTTTATCAAAATTTGGATTGTCGATGACTTTCTTTTCGTAATTAAGCGCTATAACAAATCCGCTTAAAATAAAGAAAAAACCAACACCAAGATAACCTTCGAAAAAGACGTTATTTTTTAGATAATTATACCAAGCTAAATCAGTTTTTACAAACGTTAAATGGCTTAAGAAAACGACAAAAGCAAAGAAAAAACGTAAAGAAGTTAAGCTATTTAGCATTAGTCAATAATTTTAATTTCCATTTGATAATATTCGTCAAACATGCGAATAAATTCTTCCAATTTACTTTCTCTTACTGAAATTGTAAACATACATTTATCAGAAAAATGTTTGTCTTTAATTTCTCCAGAAATCCGATAGACATTGCGTTCTACAATTCCTTGTTGATCATAGTTAAAAACCATTTTCACACGTTTTGAAACAAATTTTTCTACAATATTTGCTTCTTCTAACACAACTTGTGCCGCATATTTATAGGCTTTTACCAAACCAGGAATTCCTAATTTTGTTCCACCAAAATAACGTACAGAAACAATTAAAACATTGGTGATTTCGCTTGATAAAATTTGATTATAAATTGGTAAACCAGCCGAACCATTTGGCTCACCGTCATCATTTGCACGATGATTTTTACCATCTATACCAAGAGCGTACGCGTAACAATGATGATTTGCATCGGGATGAATTTCGCGTAATTGATCCAAATAAATTTTGATGTCATCTTCATTTTCAATTGGATAAGCAAAATTAATAAACTTACTACCCAATTCTTTGAAAATTACATCTTCCACCGCTTTCTCGATTGTACGATAATTGTCCGTCATGTTGTATTGAAAAGTAGCGCAAAGATAGTTTAAATAGTACTTTTAAAGAAAAAAGGTTTTATATTTATGAATGATGAAAAAATTTAATATAAATGAAAGCTTATTTATTTTTATTCATACTAATGTGTTCGAGTATTCTTTTTGCCAGAGTATTTCAAAGAAGGAATTTAAAAGGATCATTAATAATTCAATGATAGATTATAATTATAGAATTATTACAGATAATCAAGATAGTATGTTTTACAAAACTGAAAATCTGAAGATTTATAATAGTTCAATTGGAAAATCTAAATTTCAATTTCGTCGTACAATAGAATTTAGATTTTTGAAAAATAATAAAGTAAATTTAATTGATTGCCAAAATTGTAATGAACCATCATTTTGCTATGTAACAAAAAAACAAAATATTTTTAATTATAAAATTGATAATGTTGGTGGGAAATTAATATTTAAGCTACAAAATAAATTTTATAAAATGAGTTTTCTTGTTGAATCAATAAATAACATAGAATTTGAGAAGAATAAATTTTCTGAAATAATTATTAAACGAAAATTTTAATAAATTCAAATAAATCATAAATAAAAAAAGAACCTTAAAATCTAAGGCTCTTCAATTTCTATTCTATTTTCGAAAATATTTAATTCATCATTCAGAAAACGATGTTTTTCAGTTCGTGTTCCTTTCAGTCGAGGAGCTAAAATTCCTTCATTCCAAATAGTATCCGAGCTCAAAATTCGTGCTTCATCCCACAAATCAGCATCAATAAAATGTCGTATGGTATCACTTCCACCTTCAATAATTAAGGATTGAACATTGTTTTCGTATAAATAATCCATCACTTGTGGCAATATTTTTTGCGTAAAATCTAATTGAACAAGTTCTAAATTTTCTTCAGAACAATTTTCAATCGAATTGAAAATTACAGTAGGTTGTGTTTGATCAAACAAATGGAAACTTCTCGGAATCGCTAAGTTTTTGTCAATCGCAATTCTCAACGGATTATTTCCTTTCCATAATCGTGTGTTAAGTTGTGGATTATCAATCAAAGCGGTGTTTTTTCCAACCAAAATAGCTTGTTCTTCCGTTCGCCATTTATGTACTAACTGTTTTGTATATTGGTTTGTAATCCACAATTGTACATCATCACGCCCCATGTATCCGTCTTCTGTTTGCGCCCATTTTAAGATAATATATGGACGTTTTTTCTGATGAAATGTTATAAAACGCTTATTGAGTTTGATACATTCTTTTTCCAAAACACCAAGCGTTACATCAACACCATTTTTCAACAAACGTAAATAACCTTGCCCATTTACTTTCGCAAAAGGATCTAAAGTTCCAATTATGACTTTTGGAATTTCTTTTTCTATAATCAAATCCGCACAAGGAGGCGTTTTTCCGTGATGCGAACAAGGCTCTAACGTAACATATAACGTAGATTCTTTTAATAATTCTTGATTTTTAACCGAATTAATAGCGTTCACTTCGGCGTGCGGTCCGCCATATTCTGACGTAAAACCTTCGCCTATAATTTTGTTGTTATGTACAATAATAGAACCAACAAACGGATTAGGATATGTTGTTCCTAACCCGTTTGTTGCAATTTGTATACAACGAGCCATATATTGCTCATCGATAGATTGTTGTGTCATGCCTAAAAATTATGCATTAAAATCAATATTGAATAATGTTTTCAGTTTGATTTCTGCTTCAATTAATTTTTTACGTTTATCGTCAATTTGTTTGTAAACGTCTTTTAATAAAGGATTATTCTCATTTGCATTCGAAAAGAAATGTACATTATTATCCAATTGATTGATTTCTTTTTCTAAATCCTCAATTATTTTACGTGTTTTTCTAATCTCGTCATCCAATAAATTTCCATTATTTCCAGATTTTACTTTATTGACAAATGATTTCAACTTATAATCGTTCAATTCATTTTTAGAAAGATTTAAAGCATCTAATTTTTTGTGGTAAACATCTGTAAATTCTTGATTGATTGAAGTTTTTTCTGATGGAACTTTTCCTAAACTTGTCCAATTATGTTGGATTTCTTCTAGTTGTTTCAACGCCTCTTCTTTGTTTTCAGAAATCGTTTGATTTTTGAAATCGTCTAAGAAAGCTTGTTTCTTTTCTAAATTTTGTTCCATTTTTTGATTCGCTTGTTCGTGACGTTTTTTGTAACGATCAAAGAATTGATTACATGTATCTTTGAATTCTTTCCAGATTTTGTCTGAATTTTTTCTTGGAACATGTCCAATTTTTTTCCAATCATTTTGGATTTTTTTAATCACTTGTACAGAAGCATTCCAATCCGTGCTTTCCGTATGTTGTTTTGCAATTTCTAACAAAGCCAATTTCTTTTCAAGATTCAGTTGTTGCTCTGATTTTAGATTTTTATAGAAATCATTTTTGATGTGATTAAATTGTCTTGTCACTTCTTTGAAAGCTTCCCAAGTTGCAGAATTTTTATCTTTCGGAACACGTCCAATTGTGATAAAGTTCTCACGCAAAGAGTTTATTTCAGAAATAGCTTTTTGCCAATCGCCATGCGATTTTGTTGTTGCTTGCTCAGAAATTTCTTTGATACGAGCGATAATTTGATTCTTCTTTTCTAAATTATCTTTTTGCTCTTGTTTTATTTTTTCATTCAATTCCCCTTTACGGTCATGAATTTTATTTGTTAATTCTTTGAATTTTTGCCACGTTGGTTCGCGCAAATCTTCTTGTACAGGGACGGCTTCTTCTTTCCATAAACGATGCAAATATTGCAATTCATTCAAAGCTTTTTGCACGTTTTGCTCTCCAATTAATTCTTCTGCACGTTTAATAATCGATTGACGAACTTCCAGATTATGTGCATAATCCAATGTTTGCAATTCCTTATTCATATCCAAATATGTGTAGAAATTATCTAAGTGGAAAAAATAATTTTTGAATACATTTTCAGCATTTTTGCTCGGAATTCTTCCTGCATTGTGCCAACGAGTTTTTAACTCACGAAATTTCTTGAACATTGCCGCCGAAGAATCACTTGGTTCTTGATACAAGGCTTTCAATTCGTCAATAATTTCTAAACGTTCCTTTAAATTATCAGATTCCTTTTTTTCGTTTTCTTTATGAAAAACTGCTAATTGATTTTTAAAATCGTTGTAAACAGCGTTAAATTTTGCTCTAAAAGATGTTTCGTATTTAAAATCTAATTCATCACCACCTTCACTTAAGAAAGCTTCTTTTTTTGCAGCTTCATCTTCTTCTAATTTAGTTTTGAATGCATCACGAATTTGATTAAAATGCTCGCGAATCTCTTGAACATCATATTTGCTTAATAGATTTTTTGCTTCGTTAATCAAAACATCAAAACTAAATTTTTCGTAATCTTTGAACGAAATATCGCTTATTTTTTCTTGGTTCGTTAACTCTACCGTTTTGTAAGATTCCGTGTTAGAGTCGTTTGTATTTGCAGGTTTAGGTAATTGTTCTCCGTCTGCATTTTGCAGGTTATCCATTTCAGTATTCATAAGAAATTAAGTTTTGTTTCTCAAATCTAATAAAATTTGAGGACAATATCAAGTCTATTTTGTACGATTATTCCAAATTTCCCAAGCTTTTTCGGCTTGTAGAACCAACATTTCGTGACCATTTTTTATTTTGGCTCCATTTTGTTGACCATTTTCTAAAAATTTTGTCAATGGTGGATTGTAAATCAAGTCGTACAATAAATGATTTTCGTTGATAAATTGGTAGGGTAGAAGTGGAGCGATTTCAGTATTTGGAAAAGTACCAGCTGGCGAACAATTCACAATAATTTGATGATTATGAATGATTTCTTTATTTAATTCATCATATGAATAATGATTTTCAGTTTTTGTTCTTGAAACTATTTTATATTCAATTTTCAATAAATCAAGAATATAAAAAACCGCTTTTGCAGCACCTCCATTTCCTAACACCAATGCTTTTTTATGATGAGGTTCTAAAATAGGTTCTATCGAATGATGAAAACCATAACAATCTGTATTATGCCCGATTCGTTTTCCATCTTGTATCAAAACTGTATTAACCGCACCAATTGCTTTAGCTTCTGGTGATAATTCGTCCAAAAATGGAATGATTTCTTGTTTGTAAGGAATTGTAACATTAAAGCCCACTAAACCTTCGGTTTCGAATACTTTTTCTACTTCATCGATTTGCTGTAAATCAAAAACATTGTAGACAGCGTCTACAATGTTTTCGTTTTTAAATTTTTCAGCAAAATAAGATTTAGAAAATGAATAGGAAATATTTCTTCCGATTAATCCAAATTGTCTCATTCTTCTGTTTTATTTTTATTGAATTGAGCTTTCACAATTCGGATAATCAACGGCATATTCGCCAATAATATAATTCCGAAAATGAATTTCTCTAAATTATTTTTTACAATGTCAAACTGACCTAATGTGTGTCCCAAAAGAGAAATAACACCAACCCAAAGTACCGCGCCTATAAAACTATAGGTAATAAATGTGCGATAATTAAGGTTTGTAACACCGCAAATAAATGGAATTATTGTACGAACAACAGGCATAAAACGAGCGATAATAATTGCTTTTTTACCATTTTCGTTAAAAAATTCTGTTGCTTTTTCGATATGTTTCTTTTTAAGAAACCACGAGTCTTTTCGTCCTAAAATCCAGCCACCAAATTTTCGTCCAACATAATAATTTACGTTATCACCAAGAATTGCTGCAACCATCAGTAATGGAATAATATATTCGATATGCAAATGGTTTTGATCATCGCTTGCTGCAATCATTCCAATCGAAAAGATTAGTGCATCTCCAGGTAAAAAAGGCATTAAAAATGACATGATAATTAAGCCTGTTTCAGCAAAAATTATCAAGAATAAAATAGCATATATCCAATAACCGTAATTATTGATAATGTCCATTAATACCTTGTCTGGGCGTTGAACAAAATTAGTGATAAACTCAATAATAGATTGCATTTTTTATTTTTTAAGCTCTAATTATATCAGCTCCAATAGCACGTAAACGTACATCGATATCTTCATAACCACGGTCAATTTGATCGATATTATGAATAACAGTTTTTCCTTTTGCAGAAAGGGCAGCTATCAATAAAGACATACCAGCACGAATATCTGGAGAAGTTAATTCGGCTCCTTTTAAAGGAGTTTCGTGATTAAGACCAATAACAGTTGCGCGATGTGGATCACATAAAATAATTTGCGCTCCCATATCAATTAATTTATCCACGAAGAATAAACGAGACTCGAACATTTTTTGGTGGATCAAAACACTTCCTTTTGCCTGTGTTGCAATTACCAAAATAATTGACAATAAATCTGGCGTAAATCCTGGCCATGGCGCATCAGAAATAGTTAAAATAGAACCGTCAATAAAACGCTCGATTTCGTAATGTTCTTGAGCTGGAATATAAATATCGTCATCGCGACGTTCTAATTTGATTCCTAATTTTCTGAAAACATCTGGAATAACACCTAAATTTTCCCAGGAAACATTTTTGATTGTTAATTCAGATTTTGTCATGGCTGCTAAACCAATCCAAGATCCAATTTCGATCATATCTGGTAAACATGTATGTTCAGTTCCGCCTAATTTCTCAACTCCTTCAATCGTTAAAAGATTCGAAGAAATTCCAGAAATTTTAGCACCCATTCTGTTCAACATTTTACATAATTGTTGAATGTAAGGCTCACATGCAGCGTTGTAAATGGTTGTTGTTCCTTTCGCTAAAACTGCAGCCATAATAATATTTGCAGTTCCAGTTACAGAAGCTTCTTCTAATAACATATAAGAACCTTGTAATCCTTTTTCGTCCACTTCTACACCGTAGAAATCTTCGTCAGGATTGAAACGATATTTTGCTCCTAAAGCAAAGAAACCTTCGAAGTGCGTATCTAAACGACGACGTCCAATTTTATCTCCTCCTGGTTTTGGCATAAAAGCTTCTCCGAAACGAGCTAAAAGTGGTCCCATTAACATGATCGATCCACGTAAGGCAGCACCATCTTTGCGAAATTGTTTTCCTTTTAAATAATCTAATCGTAATTCGTCAGCTTGAAAAGTGAAATCTCCTTTTCCATTTTTTTGTGTTTTTACGCCTAAATCACCCAAAATTTCAATCAAACGATTGACATCTCGGATATCTGGAATATTTTTAACACGAACTTGTTCATTGGTTAATAAAACCGCACATAAAATTTGTAGTACTTCATTTTTAGCACCTTGCGGAGTAATTTCTCCTTTCAAAGGTTTCCCTCCCTTTATTTGAAATGTAGCCATTTAGTTGTATTAAATAGTTTTGATTTAACCTTTATTGTTTCGAACGTTTTGGTTTCGATTGTTGTTATTTTGATTATTTCGGTTATTGTTGTTTTGACGATTATTCGAATTTTGGTTATTATTTCGATTGTTGTTATTTTGATGATTACGATTATTGTTTTGGTAACTTCTATTGTTTTGATTGTTGTTTGAATGATTATTATTCGAATTCAAACGATCAGGTGAAACCAAATGATCATCAACTTTTCTCAAATCAATTTTACCATCAGATAATTCGTACAAATGATTAAAAATAACTTGATCGTCAACTGTATCTTTATTCCAAAGTAAATAACATTTTTTCATGTGATTGGCAATCGCAAAGTACAAACCTTCGCGTTTTTCACCTTCTGCCCACGTTACAGCAACATCAATCATTTTACGAATATTATTTCCGTAATATCTGTATTTATAGATGCTTTTTGGATATTCTACTTTATTTGGTTTACTATTTACCGTATCTTTTTTTGTCGGAATTGGATAAGGAGATTTTACATCCAAATCAAATTCTGCCATGATAAAAAGTTGATCCCAAAGTTTATGTTGAAAATCTGGTACATCGCGCAAGTGAGGATTTAATTCTCCCATTACTTCAATTATAATTTCGGCAAATCCGTTGCGTTCTGTTTCGTCTGTTATTGTTTTACAATGATTTACCATTTCTTGAATATGACGACCATATTCTGGAATAATCAATTGCGAACGAAGTGTATTATATTCCATTAAATTTTCTAATGTATTGGTTACAAATTTACAAAATTCTATCCGATTATTTGGGTAGAAAAGGTGTATTGATTGCTAATTTTTTATTAAATTTTATTCCTTAAAAAACGATTATAGTCGGAAGAAGATAAGCCGTAAAACAAGATTTTGTCTATTTAATTCAAAACAGTTAAAAATCTTTATCACCAAGGAAAATTAAGTTAAAACCTTTTGGTTGTCAACAAATATAGTATTTTCTTTTAATAAAAAGTAAATTTGGGTTTTTGTTTGAATGATTTAAATGAATATATTTTTAATTTAAACTTTATCCTCAAATTACACGCATTCAACGTATCTTTAGGGCAATTAAACAATAAATTATGAAAATAAAGTCGATAATAGCACTTTTTTTTCTCGCTACCACTTTTACTTTTGCTCAAACAAAACAGATTTTAATTGAAAATGTTAGAATTTTAGATCATCAAACTCAAGCATTAACATCGCCGATGAATGTTTTGGTTTCTGGGCAAAAAATTGAAAAAATTAGTTCTGCAAAAATTTCTTCACCTAATCAAGACGTTGTAAAAATTAATGGAGGAGGAAAAACGTTGATGCCAGGTTTGATAGATGTTCATGTACACATGGTATTTGGTTCATTGACGATGGCGCAAATGATGTCGCCAGATATGTCCGAAGAAATGTTAATGAATAAGGTTGGCGAAGCTTCCCACAAAATGTTGATGCGTGGTTTTACGAGTGTTCGTGATGCTGGTGGGCCAATTTTTCCCTTGAAATTAGCCATCGATAAAGGTAAAGTTGCAGGGCCTAGAATTTGGCCTTCGGGTGCAACGATTAGTCAAACAGCTGGTCACGGAGATTTTAGAACTCCTGATGAACGTTCGCGTCGTTTTTTTGGTAAAGCATCTCGTGCAGAGGAATTAGGAGCTACTTTTATTGCTGATGGAAGAGATGAAGTTTTGACTGCAACAAGAGAGAATTTACGTTTTGGTGCGAGTCAAATCAAATTAATGGCAGGTGGAGGAACGTCTTCTGCTTATGATCCGATTGATGTTACACAATATACTTTTGACGAAATGAAAGCTGCAGTTGATGCTGCTGAAGATTGGGGAACGTATGTAATTCTCCATTATCTTGCGTAACCATCTTTAAAATTTCGGCATTTGTAAACCATTTTTGAAGACGTAATATGTAACTATTTTGATCATCATTCAACTCAGGTTCAAACAAGAAATCCGTTCCCCATGCAAGCTTCACACCAAGTTTTTTTGCTAAAGGCCAAACTTTATCTTGACCATCCAAAACTGGTTTACGTTTTTCTTTTCGCTGCTCGTCCATGTTTTCATTATTATCCATCAAATTTTGAAGGCTTAACCAAACTCCTTTTTTGGCAAGAATTTTTAATGTTTCTTCATCTAACATTTGACCATGCTCAATTGACTTCACTCCTGCTTCCACAGCACGTTGCATAGCTCTCGGCGTATAGGCATGTACCATTGTTGCAATTATCTGGTTTAAGAAGTCCATATCCAGGGAAATTAGGCGTTGTTGAAGAACAAGCTTTAGCCGATTTGATTTTGGTTGATGGAAATCCGTTGAAAGATTTATCATTAATTGCTAATCCTGATAAAAATTTTTTAGTGATTATTAAAGATGGACAGATCTATAAGAATACAATTAAAACTAAAAAGTAAAATTATCGTACATCATAAAAAAAACGAGGTTAATTTTTATTTTACCTCGTTTTTTTAGTTGTAAAAATTAGAAATTTTAGATCTTATTTATTAGCTTGAAATTTGTTGAAAAAGTCAATGGTTTATTTATAAAAAATATTGATTTTGAATGAGTAAAACTGTAAATTAATAATTAAATCTTAATAAAAATGTCAATACTAGAAAATATTTATTATAGAGTAATTCTTCCAGAAGATGAGATTAAAGCAACACTGATAATTGTCCATGGTATGCAAGAACATAGTGGGCGATATGAGAATTTTGCAAAGTATTTGACGGACAAAGGAATTCTAGTTTTGTTATATGATCATTTAGGACATGGAAAAACAGCGAAAATAGAAGAAGATTATAGTTTTTTTAGTTTAGATAGTCCAACAGAAAAACTGATTGAAAATACTAAAATTATGGTAAAATGGTTAGAAGATCAATATCCTTTATTACCACATTTTATTTTGGGGCATTCAATGGGATCGTTTATAACACGTTGCCTACTTCAAGAATATGGAAATCATTTTGATGGTGCTATAATTATGGGAACAGGAGGTAGAATTCCTGGAATTAAATTATTGAGTAGTTTTTTAAGTCTTCTAAATAAATTGATTCCTCATAAAAGAAGTAAATTACTTAATATTATTTTTTTAAAATCAAATAATAAATATTTTAAAAATGAAGAAAATTTTTATGAAACTAATTGGCTTAGTTTAGATGAGTTAAATCGTTTAAATTTTCTGAAAGATCCTCTTTGTGGAATACCTTTCACTGTTAATGGTTTTTATACTTTGATTAATTTAAATATACAAGCAACAAAAAAGAATTGGACAAAAGCTATACCGCAATCTTTACCTATTTATTTTGTGAGTGGAGCAGATGATCCAATTGGTGATTTTGGTAAAGGAGTTTTGCAATCGTATAAAGATTTAGAGCAAAATGGTTTTGAAAAAGTTTCAATAAAATTATATCCAAACTTGAGACATGAAATATTGAATGAATCTATTAAAGAGCAAGTTTATCAAGATATTGTATTGTAGATTGGTTAACGGTTTTGATAAATCATAAAAAAATAGAGCAAAAAGACGTTTAATAAATCTTTTTGCTCTAAAAAAAACTATTCTCCTAAAAGAACACCAGAAACATTCCAATAACTGAAACTATTTCCTTCAGGTTTTCCTTGCGGTATTTTTACTTGTATACTATGTTTTCCGGCTTTTAAATTGCCTAAATCTATGAAGTATGGATTTGTGATTGTTCCAGGACACCAATTAGAACGGCTATAATCTGATGATGATAAACCATTATCAAAATTACCAGAAGCAGGATTATAAGCGCGATACGAACCACAATCTTGTCTCCAAGGAACTATATTAAATACTTTTTGTCCATCAAGAAAAATACTATTTTCTTTTGGAACAAACTCATCTCCATTTTCCCAACCGCCATGTCCAGTTGTTGTAAATCTTAATTTAGCATTGTTGTAATCTTCTTTCAGCGTGAATTCTACCGTAAAACCATTCGGATTTTCGAATAAAGTAGGGTATTCTTGTCCAGCCATTTCCATCACATTTGCAGTGTTGAAAATTGGTAAAGCCTTTTTAATTGGCATTGTTGTAGAACCTGATGGATGAACAGAAATATTGGCAGAAATAATATGTCCGCCTTGATCATAATTTCCAATAAAGAAACCGATTAAAACCTCTTGATTAGATAATAAACCTTGGAATTCTGTGA
Source organism: Empedobacter sp. UBA5036 (assembly GCF_002415215.1). NCBI lineage: Bacteria > Pseudomonadati > Bacteroidota > Flavobacteriia > Flavobacteriales > Weeksellaceae > Empedobacter > Empedobacter sp. UBA5036. The sequence goes on along the minus strand of NZ_DICC01000054.1, from coordinate 50,383 downwards.
TTTCTTGACGATATTTTGCTTCGGTTTCCCAAGTTTGATTTTTTAATTGAATATGATTGAATTTTTTGATTCCAAAAGGTGTGAAAAATCGCATTAATTCTATCGTTGGTGAATAATTTTCAGTTAAAAAATAACCTTGATATTTTTTATTATTTGCTGATGTATAAATTGGTAATTGATTGATTCCTTTTTGTAAACCATCCATAAATGTAATTTTAGAATCACGTGGAATCAAAAATACAGAACCTGTTCTATCGTAAGCATCACCATTTGATTGTTGCGAAACATTTAAGAAAACTTGGCTTCCTACTTTAATTTGAGGAATTTTAATTTTTCGAATTACAACAGTTCCATTTGCAAAGCGATAAATTGAATCATTTGACGAAAAATCTTTACTAAAATTAACTTGTTGATGTGATAAAAGCGGAATATCGACAAATTTACTTTTCCAAATAATATCTTTATATGTCAATAAATCAACTCGATTTTGATGCAATTCTTTTTGAATAAATTGACTTGGAATCAAATCTTTTTCACGTTCTATTTTTGAAGCTCGAATGGTTGAATTATTATTTCGAGTAAGTTCTAAAACAAACCCCAAATTCATTCCAACCATTGTTGGTGAGGCATTCAAATCCATATTGTCAACAAACCAAACGTCTATTGTATTCGAATTGATATTTGTCGTCGCCTTTTTACAACGTAAACCTAAAATTCGTTTCGTTTCTTTAGAAATTGTGAAAACAGATTTATTAAACGCAACCGAATCATTTGTAATGATAGAATTAGTCGGATCAAATTGTGTAATCAAGGAAATAATTGATGGATTTGTTTTGGTATAATAAAACATTTCATCAGGATAATTTGATGAATAACTAAAACTTTGTTGCTTTCCAATAACTGTTTCTTTTGTATTAGCAATAACTTGTATGGGGTTATTTTCTTCGACTTTTTTTCCATTCGAAAAGCGTTCATACGTAATTTTGTAGGTTTCCTGCGCATCAAGAATAATAGCCTGAATACAAAAAATAATAAGTAGAATTGATTTCAATTTCATGTGTGATAAAATAAAAAAGGTTTACAAACGAATTGTAAACCTATAAAATTATCTGATTGTATGGAAAAATATCTTACACAAAAGCATTAATTCCTGTCACATCTGCGCCAGTTATTAGTAAATGGACATCATGTGTTCCTTCGTAAGTGATTACAGACTCAAGATTTGCAGCATGTCGCATCATAGGGAAATCGCCTACAATTCCCATTGCACCAATGATTTGTCGTGACTCTCTCGCAATATCGATAGCCATTTTTACATTATTTCGTTTTGCCATTGATATTTGTTCAGGCGTTGCTTTATTTTCGTTTTTCAGTGTTCCTAATCGCCAACATAACAACTGAGCTTTCGTTATTTCTGTAATAAATTCAGCTAATTTTTTCTGCTGTAATTGATAAGAAGCAATCGGTTTTCCAAATTGTGTTCGTTCTAATGAATATTTTAAAGCTGATTCGTAACAATCAATTGCAGCACCAATTACACCCCAAGAAATTCCGTATCTAGCAGAATTTAAACAAGATAATGGTCCGCGTAAACTACTCACTTCTGGTAAAATTTGAGATTCTTCAATCTTCACATTTTCGAAAACTAATTCACCTGTTTTTGAAGCTCTTAATGACCATTTATTCAAAGTTTCTGGTGTTGTAAAACCTTGCATACCGCGTTCTACAATTACACCACGAATTTTTCCTTCTTCATCTCTTGCCCAAACAACTGCAATATCACAAATTGGTGAATTTGTAATCCACATTTTTGCTCCATTTAAGATATAATGATCACCATTTTTTGTTAAACGAGTTTCCATTCCGCCTGGATTTGAACCATGATTTGGTTCAGTTAATCCAAAACTTCCAACGAATTCTCCTGAAGCTAATTTTGGTAAATATTTGCGTTTTTGTTCTTCTGATCCAAAAGAAAAAATTGGATACATCACTAACGAAGATTGTACTGATGCAGCAGAACGAACAGCCGAATCGCCGCGTTCTAATTCTTGCATGATTAATCCGTACGACATTTGATCCAAGCCTGCACCTCCATATTCTTCAGGAATATAAGGTCCTAAAGCACCAATTGCACCTAATTTTTTCATTAAATCTGGAATATCTTTATGATGTTGCGCGGCATCATCTATCACAGGTTTTATTTCGTTATCCACAAAATCTCGAACAGATTGACGAATTAATTTATGTTCTTCGGTTAATAAATCATCAATCTTAAAATAATCTGTAGTTGAATTCATTTTATGCGGTTTTATTTTATTAAATCTAACGATTATTCATTAAATTAAAAATTATTCTGAATAATATTTATTAAAAATTTTAATTTATGAAACTTTTGACTAATTTAGGTAAAAGTTAAAAACACAAAATAACACAAAAAAATGATAGAAAACGAATTAAAAGAATTAGGTATTTCTTCCGAAAATCTTGGAACATCAACAGGAAATACTTGGTTTGGAAAAGGTGAAGAGCTTTCTTCTTACTCGCCAGTAGATGGAAAATTGATTGGAAAAGTAAAATCATCAACAAAAGATGATTATGAAGAAGTGATAAAAGAGGCACAAGTTGCTTTCAAAGAATGGCGAATGCTTCCTGCTCCGAAACGTGGAGAAATTGTGCGTCAATTTGGAGATAAACTTCGTGAGAAAAAAGCTTCCTTGGGAAAATTGGTTTCGTACGAAATGGGAAAATCCTATCAAGAAGGTTTGGGTGAAGTGCAAGAAATGATTGACATCTGTGATTTTGCAGTTGGATTATCGCGTCAATTATATGGTTCGACAATTCATTCGGAAAGACCTTTGCATCGCATGTACGATCAATATCATCCGCTTGGAGTTGTCGGCGTTATTTCTGCCTTCAACTTTCCAGTTGCTGTTTGGTCTTGGAATACGTGTTTAGCGATGGTTTGCGGTGATGTTGTTGTTTGGAAACCAAGTGAAAAAACGCCTTTATGTGCAGTTGCATGTCAGCATATTTTAGCAGAAGTTTTAAAAGCAAATAATATTTCAGAAGGAGTTTCTTCTTTGGTGATGGGCGATAAAACAATTGGAGAATTGATTGCACAAGATTCCCGTGTGGCTTTGGTTTCTGCAACAGGTTCTACGCGAATGGGAATTGAAGTGAATAAAGTTGTTGCAGCTCGTTTGGGTAAAACAATTTTAGAATTAGGTGGAAATAATGCGATTATTGTTACACCAGATGCTGATCTAAAAATTATGTTGACTTCGGCTGTTTTTGGTGCAGTTGGTACGGCTGGACAGCGTTGTACAACAACAAGGCGTTTGATTGTTCATGAATCGATTTATGATAAAGTAAAAGAATCGTTAGTAAATGCTTACAAACAGATAAAAATAGGTAATCCGTTGGATATAGCAAATCATGTTGGACCGTTGATTGATAAACATGCGGTTGAAATGTATTCAAAAGCATTAGAAAAAATTAATGAAGAAGGAGGAAAGATTATCGTTGAAGGAGGAATTTTAGAAGGAAATGGTTTTGAAAGCGGTTGCTATGTAAAGCCTGTTATTGCTGAGGTTGAGAATCATTTTGATATTGTTCAACATGAAACTTTTGCTCCAATTTTATATTTAATCAAATATTTTGGAGATGTGTTAAATGCAATTGAAATTCAGAATAATGTGGCACAAGGTTTATCGTCTTCTATTATGACAAATAATCTTCGTGAAGCTGAATTATTCTTGAGTCAGCAAGGCTCTGATTGTGGAATTGCAAATGTAAATATCGGAACTTCTGGAGCTGAAATTGGCGGCGCTTTCGGTGGAGAAAAGGAAACTGGAGGTGGGCGTGAGTCAGGTTCGGATGCTTGGAAAGCGTATATGCGACGACAAACGAATACAATTAATTATTCGACAGAAGTGCCATTGGCGCAAGGAATTAAGTTTGATTTTTAAAAATTTACAGAGATGAGTACAGTACACGAAAGATTAGCAAAACATATATTGGCAGATGGATATCCGATTGTAATGGATATGGATAAGTCGCATGGATCCTATGTTGTAGACGAAAATGGCATTGAATATTTGGATTTATTTTCAATGTTTGCTTCGACTGCGATTGGTTATAATCATCCACATTTGATGGCGAAAATAGATTTTTTAGGTCGAAATGCAGTCAATAAACCTGCGATGTCAGACATTTATACAAAAGATTACGCCGATTTAATTGATACATTTGAGCGTGTAGCGATGCCGAAAGAATTGCAATATTTATTTTTTATTTCTGGTGGAACATTGGCAGTAGAAAATGCATTGAAAACGGCTTTTGATTGGAAAACAAGATTAAACTTTTCGAGAGGAATTGAGAAAGAAGCAAGTGATGTTATTCATTTTAAACAAGCTTTTCATGGGCGTTCTGGTTATACATTATCGCTAACGAATACGAAAGATCCTCGTAAATACGAATATTTTCCAAAGTTTGATTGGCCAAGAATTGAAAATCCAAAACGAATTTATCCTGTTACAGAAGATAATTTATGCAAGGTTGTTGAGGCTGAAAAACGTGCGATTGAACAAATTGAAAATGCTTTAGAAACACGCAAAAATAAAGTTGCTTGTATTATTATTGAGCCGATTCAAGGTGAAGGAGGAGATAATTATTTTCGAAAAGAATTCTTTCAGAAATTGAGAGAAATTTGTGATAGAGAAGAGATTTTATTGATTTTTGATGAGGTACAAACAGGAATGGGAATGACTGGTAAAATGTGGGCTTTTCAGCATTATGATGTGATTCCTGATGTGATTTCGTTTGGAAAGAAAACACAAGTTTGTGGAATTTTAGCGAATAAAGAAAAGTTAGATCAAATTCCGAATAATGTTTTCAAGGAATCAAGCCGTATTAATTCGACTTTTGGTGGAAATTATATCGATATGTTGCGTTTCAAATTAATTTTAGAAGTGATTGAACAAGAAAAATTAGTTGAAAATGCGGAAGAGAAAGGAAAATATATTTTATCAAAATTGAATGAAATCGCAAAAGAAACGAAGAAAATTCATTCGATTCGTGGATTAGGATTGTTCATTGCGTTTGATTTTTCATCAGATTTGGATCGTTCAGAATTCATCAAAACATGTTTCGAAAATCATATGATTATTCTTCCTTGTGGTGAAAACTCGGTGCGAATGCGTCCTCATCTCAATATTTCCGAAGAAGATACCAATAAAGCAATAGAAATTATTAAATTAGCATTAAAATAAACAGCAAAAGCAACCAAACAAAGGTTGCTTTTTTAATTTTGTAAAAGATAAAACTAAAGTATGATAGATTCTTTTTTCTTCGATTTTGACGGAACATTACAAGGTTTTGAAAACCATGAAATCAGTGATTCGACAATCGAAGCGTTGAAATTATTGAAACAAAAAAACAAAAAAATATACATCGCAACAGGACGAAATATGGTGGATATGCCTGAGCATATTTTTGATTATGGTTTTGATGGTTACATCAATAATAATGGAGGAATGTGCTCCGACGAAAACCGTCAATCATTTTTTGTAGATTACATCAACCCTAATGATATAGAGGCTTTGTTACAATATGATGATGAAAATCCTTTCTCATTTTCGTATATGACGAAAGAAGCGTTTAGTATCAATCGTGTGAATGAGAATGTAGAAAAATCGTTTGCTTATTTTGGAATGGAACTTCCAGAAGTGGTTGATCCTCGAACTTTGCCGAAAGATAATATTATGCAAATGAATTTTTTTGTGAACGAAGAACAAGAAGATTATTTGATGAAAAATGTGTTGACAAACAGTGTAGGAACACGTTGGATAGAATATTTTGCTGATATAAATCCGAAAAATATTAGTAAAATGCGTGGAATAGAGCGAATGGCTGAACGCGATAATTTAGATTTAACTAAAACAATGGCTTTTGGTGATGGTGGTAACGATATTAGTATGTTGAAAGGTTGTAAAATAGGCGTAGCAATGGGCGATGCGAAAGAGAATGTTCGTGAAGCGGCTGATTATTATACAACTTCTGCAGATAATCACGGAATATGGAATGCACTGAAACATTTTGAGGTAATTTAGAAACTTATTTTAATTTTTAGAAAAAAAATCCAGCCTAAGTTGGATTTTTTTTCTTTTCACAATGTTGTGTTAATTACGCATTCTATTGTTGTAGAATTAAAAAATAAAAATTATTTTAGAGTATTAATTAAAAACTACAATATAATGAAACAATTATTACTAGCTGGATTTTTACTTTTTTCGAATTTTGGTTTTGGGCAAGAAAAGCTTATTGTCGATTATAAATATGATATAAAGCATGATGAAGAAAAAATAAAGGAGTTTGAAAGAGAGCAAGCACAAAAAGGAGGAGGTACAATAAAAATTGGAGGGTCTCCAAATATTTATTATCAATTAGAATATAGTGATCATCAGTCCGTTTACAAAAAAATAGAAACCATTAATAATGATCAAAATGGTAGCTCTATGGGGGCTTTTTCAATTAATATTGGAGGAGAATATAAAGCTTTGATTAATGAAACAAGTAAGAAAGAGTTTCGTCAAGAAGTCGTTTTAGATAAACAGAATTTTATTGTGGTTACGCCATATAAAGACTATGAATGGAAAATTACAGATATTGAAGATACGATTTTGGGTCACAAAGTAAAAAAAGCTATTGGTAATGATAAAGGCAAGCAAATAGCAGCTTGGTTTGCACCAGATATTAAGGTTGATGCAGGACCAAATCAAGTGAATGGATTGCCAGGTTTGATTCTGAAAACGGTGAGCGAAACGGGTGGTAAATTTGGTTCGATTATGACTTATGAAGCGGATAAAATTACCTTAAATCCTAAGAAAATGTCTAAAACTAAACCTATGAAAGGTGAAGAAATAACACAAGAAGATTTTAAAAAATTGCAAGATGAATCTCGTCAAAAAATGAGAGAATCTTTTTCAATAGGAGTGGATAAAAAATAATTTTGAATGAAATATTTAGTAATTTTTATAAGCCTTTTTTCTATTGTGTTACAAGCACAAGATGCATTAGAAATTGAATACGAGGAGGTTTCTATTCCTCGTCTTTTTGGGAAGGATGGAAAGGAAGAAAAATTGGGTGATGATTTTATAAAAGCACTTTCTGTTCCAAAAAATTATGTACTACAAATAGAAAAAGGAAAAAGTGTTTTTTCTAAGATTGAGAAAATTAATAATTCTCAAGGGAATGCGTTAGTTACGATGTATGGTATTTTTTCGTATAATTTTGAACAAGATTTCAATCAAAATAAAATGAAACAAGAATGGATGATAGAGAATAAAAAATACCTTGTAACTGATACCATTTCGACACATTATAAATACGAATTAACGCAAGAAAAATCGACTTATTTGGGTTTTGATGTTAAACAAGCAGTTGTAAAATATAATGACAATAATAAATCAATCATTTGGTACGCACCAAGTTTACCCAAACGTTTTGGTCCAAAAGAATTTATTAATCTTCCAGGTCTGGTATTAAAAATAGAATCTATTCGAAATGGAATTATTGATCCATCTTATTCTTTGAAAGCAACTTCTGTTACAACAAAAGATCATTTAGAATTTAAGAAATTATTCAAGGCTAAGGAAATTTCTAAAGCCGAATTTGAAAAGCTGAAAGCTGATTATAACCAACAAAGTTCGAATGAACACCAAGGTGTAGATAAAGATTAACCTAAATAAAAATTATGAAAAAATTATTATTGATTGTATTAAGCAGCTTATGTTATTTTGCAAATGCGCAAGATGTTTTAGAGGTAGAATATGATGTATATACAGTATATGACGCAAGTAAAACTCAAGGTTCAGTTACAATTGACAACCGAAAATTAAGTAGAGATGAAACGATTAGATACTTTACTGAACAAATGAAAATTCCTAAACCTTATATTTTAATAACAAATAAAACGGCTTCTAATTATAATCAAAAACCAACACTAAATAGTGGAAATTCAGTAAGCTACAGTAGTAATCAAGGAAATGGATTATATTACTAAAACTTACTTGAAAACTTTTATATGCACGAATCGGTTGGCTTTGGGATGGATCGAATTATCAAAGATTCTATTCCTAAAATTAATTGGACTATAACGCGCGACAAGAGAAAAGTCTTAGGCTTTGATGTTCGTAAAGCAACTGCAAAAATCAATAAAGAAGAGTTTACAGCTTGGTTTGCTACTTCTTTGTCTTTTCCTTCGGGACCTGATAAGTATATGGGATTACCTGGTTTGATTTTAGAATTAGAAAGAAAAACGAACGACGATGCTGATATGGTTATTACTTATAATGCAACATCTGTAAAAGAAGCTAAGAAAAATGTAACAATAAATCAACCAAAGAAAGGGAAAATTGTTGATTTCAAAACGTATAAAGCAGAAATGGATGCTTTTTTTAAGAAACAACAAGAAATGAATAGCCAAGGAGTAGATAAAGATTAAGTTTATAGTATAGAGAACAATAAATAAATCAACCAAAGGAAAACAGATAAGTCAGTCAGATTTCGAAAAAATGATTGACGAAGAAAACCGAAAATTTAATTAAATCCTTTTTGATATTAATTAATAGTTATTTATAATCTGTGAATATTTTTAATCAATATAATTACACTTTTTCTAAAGCAAACAATTCTTATCTTTGTTAAAGAAGAGTTGAATTAGATTTTATTCTAACAGAATACTTTTTTTATTAATTAAGATTTTTTGATACATGAAAATATTACTTTCGCCAGCGAAGATGATGAATTTGGAAACGAATGCTAAATGGAGAGCAACAACACCTCAATTTTTAGAACATTCGCAAAAAATTATGGATGTTATGAAAGAGATGAGTACAACTGATCTTGAAAAATTAATGAAAATTTCGAAAGATATTGCAGAAATGAATGTGGAGCGTAATCAGGTTTGGAATGTTAAACCTACTGCGAAACAAGCTATTCCAGCAGCTTTAGCTTTCAAAGGTGAAGTGTATAGAGGTTTGAATGCTGAGACGTTAAACGACGAAGCACTTGATTATTTCAATAAACATGCATTTTTGTTATCTGGGCTTTATGGAATGTTGCGTCCTTCGGATAAAGTAATGTTGTATCGCTTGGAAATGGGTTCGAAATTAGATGTTCATGGTTCGAAAAATTTGTATGGTTTTTGGAAAGAAATTTTGACACCTTTTCTAAATTCGAAACTAAAAAAAGGAGAATTTATCTTAAATTTAGCAAGTAATGAATATGCTAAAGTTTTGGATAAAAAATCGTTAAAAGTTCCGATGATTGATGTAGAGTTTCAAGATTACAAAAACGGTGAATTGAAAAAAATCATGATGTATTTTAAACATGCTCGTGGTGCAATGGCGCGTTATTGTGCAGAAAATAAAGTTGAAACTTTGGATCAAGTGAAAGCATTTGACGTGGATGGTTATCGTTTTGATGAGAACCTTTCTACCGAAGAAACTTTGGTATTTACAAGATAATGACTAAAAAAAATAATAACTTGAAGACTGCTTTATTAGTAGTCTTTTGTTATTTTTAAATCATATATGAAAGAAAATTTTATCGATAAATTACCCATCAAAATTATTTACTCGTTCCAATCGCTGATTGAAGAATTAGAACGATCTGAATACAACTTTGGAGAGTTTAAAGCTTTTTTAGAATATCTGAAAGCTACTCGACCAGAGTTGATTGATGGTGTTGAAACATTTGAAGATTTTCAGAAAATTATTAAAGATGTTGAGCCAATTATTGAGAAAATTATTCCAAAACCATTTGTAAAATATAATTTAAAAGCGATAACTTTTCCCTTTTCAGATAAATTTATTTTTGCAACGGATCGACTTAAAGAGTTGATTAATAATAATGAATCGCGATTAAAATTCAATTTCGAAGATTTAGATTATGATACATTATATAAGTTTTGTTGTTGCTTTATCTTATCAAAATATTATCATAAAAATTTAGATTTTAATTTATCAAATCAGTTGGTGATAGACAATCAAAATGGCTACAGAACTTATCTTGGTACTGATATAAACCATGATTATTTTCGTATTTATCCATCTGAAGATAAATTTAAATTGACTGAAGATGAAATTGAAGAGTTGTTGAATAATTATGAAGATACAGCTTTGTGGATGAGAAAAATTCCAATTGGATCTTGGATTGCAAAAGGGTTTAATCTTGTTTCATTTTTTGACAATACGACTGAAATTGCACTTTCTAACTTAAAATCTAAATTATTATCTTATGGAGAACCTTTTAATATTGTTCGAAATGATATTATTTCTGCATTAAAATCTATTTTTAGGATCAATAATTTAGAAGTCGGTTTTTCAGCTTATAATTCGGATAAAAATCAATTAGAAATTAGTCATTTATTACAATTGAATGATAGTTTACTGATTGATAATCATAAAAAAATAAAACTGAATGAAGTTTTTTGTGCTGATTTAGAGAACAAAATATCGAAATCAGATTATTATGTTGTTTCTAATATTGACGCAGCTTTGGAGAAGTTTCCGCAAGATAAAATGTTGAGAATGGCAAATGAATCTGGTCTGAAAAGTTTGATTCTTTATCCATTGAAAAACGGAAAATCTCATTTAGGTATTTTAGAAATAGGCTCGAAAGAAGCTGGAGTTTTCAATCGAATTAATGCAAACCTTTTGCGCGAAATCACGCCTCTTTTAGAAGAATCTATTTACCGTTATACGGTAGAGTTTGAGAATCAAATCAATGCTTATATACAAACCGAATATACGTCGTTGCATCCAAGTGTAGATTGGAAATTTAGAGAAAAAGCTCGCGAACACATATTGCATCCGGGAAACAGAAAACAAAAATCGCAGATTTCTTTTCAAAATGTATATCCAATTTATGGTGAATTGGATGTGAGAAATTCGTCAGTGATTCGAAATCAATGTTTAAAAAAGGATTACACGAATCAGATTAATTACTTGATTTTGATTTGTAACGAGTTATATAATCGTACAAAAAAGAATAAATTTTTGGATTATAGTGACGATTTGACTGATTTTTTGCAACGAATAGATAATGTAGATAAAATCTATTTCGAAAGTGAATTATTTGATTACATTACGTTGCATATTCATCCTGAAATTCCCAAATATGTAAAGGATGATGAGAAATCGATTATCGAAGAATATCTAAAAAAATTAGATTCTACAACGGGATTATTTTATGTTGATCGCAAAAAATTTGACCAAACAATTGTAATGACAAATTCACTTTTGTCGAACAAATTAGATACTTTTCAGAAAGATGCTCAAGGTGTATTTCCGCATTATTACGAACGTTTCAAGACAGATGGAATTGATTATAATTTGTATGTTGGACGAAGTATTGCGCCGTTCAAAAAATTCTCCTATCAAAATATTCGAGAAATTAGATATTGGCAACTACAAGCGATGATAGCTTTGGAACAATCTTACAAAGAAATTCAGAAAAAAACACCATTAAAAGTTGAGGTTGCTTCGTTGATTTTTGCAACGAATACCACTTTAGATATTTTGTTCAAATTAGATGAGAAACGTTTTGATGTTAATGGATATAACAATGCAAAATATGAAATAATCAAGAAAAGATTGAGTAAAGCTTTTGTGAAAGGAACAAATGAACGAATCAATTTGCCACACAAAATTTGTATTATTTATACCGAAGTTATCCTAAAAGAAGAATACTCAAATTATATCAATTTATTAATTGATAAGAAATTTTTGAAAAAAGATGTTGAATATTTGGAAATTGATGATTTGCAAGGTATAAGTGGTTTGCAAGCAATTAGAGTTTCGATTAATTATAAAAATAAACTCGAAAAATATACAAAAATAGAAGAATAAAGAATGGAAAAAGATGATGTATTGCTTAATATTTCGATAGATAGTACTGTCGAAAATATTTGGAAAGTTTTGACAGATGAACAAGCATTTAATGAATGTTTTGAAAATATAAAAATGACTTGTAACGAATGGAAAGTAGGAGAGAAGATAAAGTTTGTAACGCTAAAAAATAATGAAACGTTGGTAGATGAAGCTTTGATTACATCTATTATGGAGAATGAACGTTTGCGATATAATTATAAAAAACAAAATACAAACCATGAGATTGAAGTAATTTTTAATCTAAAATCTTCAGGTAATTTTACTTATCTATCAATTGAAGGAAAAGATTTTGCGGATGATTTTGAACGCTCACATTCAGAGAATGCGTGGATAAATATGATGCAAGCAATCAAGAAATATGTACAAAAAAAATAACCTTCAAATTTTTGAAGGTTATTTTTTTATATGTTAAAATCCGAAATTCAAACCAAAAACGATTCGCCCTGGATCTTCACCTTTAAAGTATGAAACTGTTGCGGTAATAGATTGTGCTCCGTTTATCCAAAGTCCACCACCCATAGATGAATGCCATTTATTTGAGTCTTCTCCGTTTAACCAAACTCGTCCATAATCAGCTCCAACAAAAACGCCTAATCGCAATGGAACAACTGCTTTGAAACGTAAAGCATCAAATCGTAAATCAGATGTTTGTAAGAAAACTTTGTCTCCAGCAAAACGACCTAATCGATAACCACGTAAATCTTGATCTCCACCTAAATTAGCCATTTGGTAGAATTCCATAAAATTACCCCAAACTGCTTTTCCTTTTAGCATAGAAGCAACTGTTAATCTTCCATTTGCAGAAATTTTGTGCGTAAAACCTAAATTAAGTTCTGTGTAAAAATGATTACGTTCAAAATCTGTCAAGTTAGAAATCCATTTCGCATTAGCTAAAAATGTCATGCCTAATTTTGGTAATGATTCGTTATCGTAATTTTTGAACAAATATTTTGCTCCAATTTCTCCGAAATGTTGTCCTTTGAAAACGTCTCTATTAATTGATGGTAAATCTTCGACGATACGATCTTTATTCTCTTCAATCTTTTTGTAACTATAAATTGCAGAAAAATCTAAACGACCATTGTTATTCATAATCTTGAAAATAGATGGTCCAATACTATAACTTTCTAATCGAACACGGTTATAATCCATTCCAATTTCTTCTTGATTATTCACGGTTTCGTTTCCTAAGCCAAAGAAATTTGTACTATAAGTTGGACTCGTGTAAGCAGCATTAAGGTCTAAATTCCATTTGCCCAAAGCTTTTGTAAAGGTTCCTTTGTATTTTGCATCCCAACCGCCTGTCGCAAAATAATAACTTAATTGCAAATTGTGACGTTGCGAATATGGTTTACGATCAAAACCGTTGACAGTGTAGGTTGGCGATAAACCAATTTTTATTCCGTCATCAGGATTGTAGCCAATATTAGGTAACATAGTAAAGAAATTATACATCGGTTGTTTGTAATCGTATGTATTAACCTCGTAATCGTTGACAAAATTTTTCGAGGTTAAAAAGGTAGATTCCGATGCGTCACTTCCATTTGCATAATCATATACTTTTACTTTTGCAGAACGTTTTACTTCGTAAATATCGTCATCTATTCCTCCAATAATACGAACTAAAATAGCGTTATTTGGTTTTCCTTCAACCTTGAATTTATCTTTTCCGTTTAATCCGTATAAACGAATTTCTTTCGTTTCTTTTTTATCAAAATCTTCATAAAGAATTAAAGTTCGATCTTGTCCTGAATAGATTTTTACATTTGTTTTTCCTTTTGGTAAACGAGTTATCACAAAATCTTCATCTTCATCTGTTCCTTTCAGAATGATTAATTTGCGAAGAACTTTATTATATTCTTCAGCAAATTTCTCTAATTTAGATTTTCGGGCAATAAGATTATTAATGACTTCTTGATCATATTCTTGTTTTGTTTCTTCAGGAATTAATTCAAATGATTGTTTGATATAATCATCACTCAAATTATCTTGAATATATTTTGCTTCTTTTTTCCATAAATCAAGATTGGATGATTCTAAAATGGCTAAATCCAACGGGTAAGGTTCTCTGTTGAACCATTTTACACTTTTGATATCATCTTTGTAATCTTGCATATGTCTAAGCGGAGGAATTTTCATAATCAAATGAAAGAAAAGTCCGTCATAACGTGGAAATGCTTGATCTCTATCACGTGGAATTGGTTTGTAAACAGTTTGATTATTTTCTTTGTAAACGCCCCAACGCCATTGATCAGAATGTCGATCCCAATCACCAACTAACATATCAAAAAGTCGAGCACGAATGTAGGCTTGTTTATCTACAACAACATCTTTGTTTTTGTGAATTGCAGCCAACATATCATCTGTACTAACAATATCTTTTGGTTTTCCGAAAACACCATCTTGATACCCAGACATTGGTCGCTCTTCTATCATGTATAATTCATCACCAAAATTCTCATTATATTCTTTCAAGGCTTCTTGTTTCGGAACATAATATAATTTTGGTGTAGAATGCATAATATTGATAGGTTTCATCAAATTAGCAACTGTTAATGGATAATATGGATGATTGGTTGTATAGAAATCCATCAAAAATTTCTCTGTGAATGAATCTTCAAATTCATCTGCAACATATTTATTTTTAAATGCAACTTGCTGAATAAATTGGGTGGCACTTTTCTTCACCGATCGCATATTGTATTCTTCACCTTTTGCATTTGTCAATCTCAAACTTTGCGTTTGATGTCCACCACCCATTCTAACTGGGGTTAAACCTCCATTTAGCTGACTTAAATTAACGGTATTAGCAGTAATTGTTTGACCATATGTTCGACGATAATGGCGACCAAAAAAGAATTTATACGGATCAGATTTACGTGTAACTTCTAATGGATATACACTTGTTTCTTTCGTTTTTGGCATTTTTTTATCATCATAAACTTGTGCCAAATATTCCTTTTTCTTTTCTGTAATTTGTTTTGTTAATAATAATTCGATTCCATCGTCTTTAAAACCATAGAAATTAGCTTTAGAAGCGCCATTATCATATAAATCTAGTACAACAAAACCATTATCTCCGTAAGAAAAATCGTTTTTACCAACCGCTTTTGCAGATTCTTTTTTAGAACCAGAACCGCTGATAATTTGTTTGACATTGTTTTGTTGAATATATTGCAAGTTGTGATCGTGTCCAGAAACAACAATTACATTATTTCTATTTTCGATAAGTGTTGCAATACGAGAAGCCATTTCTCTGTATTTGAAATTATTAACATCTTGAGGACTAAGACCTGTTGTACTTCTTAATAAATTAATAAAAGATCCGATTACCGGTAATGGAACTTTGAAATTATCTCCTAATGGATAAAACTGTTTTTTGAAATCAAATTGTCCACCATGTGTTCCGTTCGAATATAGCGGATGATGCATTGTGATAACAGTTGTTCTGTTTTGATATTTGTTCAACTGCGATTCTAATTCTTCGAAGAAAGCTTCTCGCGATTTGATATCACATTTTTCATTTAGACCAGGATGTTTGTCCCAATCTTGCAAATACCATTCAGAATCTATCGCAATAATTCCGATACTATCATTTACATTTATTTTATCAATTGGACACGCATCTTTTGGTAAAAATGATTTTTTATTACCCAATTGTTTTTTGACTAATTTTTCTTGTTCTTTTAATCCTTTTACACCATTTCGCCAATCATGATTTCCTGGAATAAAAAGGGTTTTTCCTTTAAATTCTTTCGCTAAATCAATCTGAAATTGAAGTTTCTCTCTACTTGTTGTATATTCAGCTTTTGTAGAATCCGTTACAATTCCATTTTCGTAAACATTATCACCTAAAAAGAAAAGATAAGAAGAAGAGTCAGCTTTCGCTAATTGATTCTTTAAAATTTCTAAATTTTGTTTATTTTTTGGTTGATCAAGATCTCCTGCATCGCCTATTAAATAGATAGATTGAATTTTATTTCCTTCTACATTTTGTACTTTTTCTGTCTTAATGTTTTTCCCATATTGAGGATGTTGCGTAGCGCAAGATGTCATATAAAGGCAAGAACCTACTAAAGCCAAAAAAGGATAATTCAATTTTTTGTTGTTTAGTGTTGGTAATAATTTCATACATTTAAGCGTTAAAAACTTGTGATGAACCAATTGTTATTAAATATAGAAAACTATGTTTTCAATCTGTTCAAAGATAATCTTTCTTTAGATTTTACGTATCATAATTTTATGCATACCGTAAAAGTTGTAGAAGCAATAAAAACGTTGTCTACTGATGAGCAAATATCTACAGATTTACGAGAAAAATTATTAATAGCGGGTTGGTTTCATGATACGGGTTACACAAAAATCGTGCAAGGGCATGAAAGTGAGAGTGCAAACATTGCAAAAGAGTATTTGATTGAGCATAATTTTGACGAAAATTACATCAAAGAAGTCCAAGATTATATTTTAATCACAGCGCTAAATAATGTTCCAAAAAATATAGGTGAAGCAATTGTAAAAGATGCAGATAACTATCATTTAGGACAAACTGAATATCCTAAAATTTCTGAGTTATTACGTGATGAAATAGCTAAAATATGTCACAAAGAATTTTCTGATTATGAATGGCATGTAGAGAATAGAAATTTTTTTCTAAACATACATCATTTTTATACGGATGCCGCAAAAAAGCTTTGGCAGAAAGGAAAAGAAGAAAATTTGATCTTTACCCAAAATAAAATCAAAGAGATAGAGTTGATTGGTGATATTCCCAATAAGTATGAAATCAAGAAAAAGAAAAACGATAAGATTCAACAACCAGATCGTGGTGTTGATACACTTTTTCGTGTAACGTTGAACAATCATACTCGTTTAAGTGATATTGCTGATAGTAAAGCCAATATTTTATTGTCTGTAAACGCGATCGTGATTTCGATTGCACTTTCTACTTTGGTTCCAAAGTTAGGAAGTCCAAAGAATGAGTATTTACTTTTACCTTCAATTGTAATGCTTTTATCAAGTGTTGTTTCAATTATTTTTGCAATTTTAGCAACTAAACCAAATGTAACATACGAAAGTTTTAACGAAGAAGATGTCAAAAACAAAAAAGTGAATTTGCTTTTCTTTGGTAATTTTTATCAAATGTCACTTGAAGCCTACGATGATGCTATGCAAGAGTTGATGAAAGACAGAGATTATGTATATACTTCTTTGACAAGGGATTTGTATTATTTAGGAAAAGTTTTGGAACGAAAATATCGTTTGTTAAGCATAACCTACACAATTTTTATGATTGGAACTATTTTATCTGTTCTAACGTTTGCTTACGCGATGATCACAAATGTTGCTTAATTATTTTTTTACTTTTTCAAAAGTAAAAGCAATTTTACTTGATTCATCATTGCTAATTTCAGCTTTTAACTGATGACCAATTTTCCAATATTTGATAAGTTTAGGAAAATCATTCTCTTGATTTTCTAATGTAAACGAATTTCTATCAGAATTGATTAACTCAAAATCAGTTGTCTCTTTTTTAGTTTTGTCCAAATTAACTTTCAATATCCATTTATCATCAATCTTTGTGATAGTAAGATGTTCCTGCGAAATTGTATCATTATTTTTGATTGTAAACCCGCAACCTAAAAAAGTGTTTTTATCAACTTTTTTCCAGTTTTCATACGTTTTTCGATCCGATTTTTCATTTGTTCTAATCCATTCTCCAACCAAAAAATCAAAACTTGGTTTATCAGCAGAAGTTTTAGTTGATTCGCAAGAATTCAACAAAAAAATAAATAAAAGAAGAAAAGTAAATAGTTTCATATTAGTGTGCTTAATAGTAAAAATAATCAATTTGAAATAGTTAAAATGATAGAAATGATTTTTTCTCAAAAATTTTATTCTTTTATGTATTATTGGTTTACTTTTTGTGTAATTCGTGGCAGTTAAATTAGGCAATAAACAAAAGGTACACTATTTTTGAAGTATGCGACTTTCTACAAAACAAAAGTTTTTTCAATACATTAAAAAATCATTTAATTTTTTTCAAAACTTGTTGAACCTGTTAAAATTGGTTTTATCAGAGCGACAATTTTTGTATTTATCGTGTATTTTAGTAGCTATTTCATCTGCTTTTGCAGTGATTGTGCTAAAAACTTTTGCGCACAATGTTTTTCAATTTACTATTTATATTAATAATTTAGTCAAACTACCTTATATCAATAGTATATTGCCAATTATAGGTATTTTGTTGACGGTTTTTGTTGTGCAGAAATTTTTGGATGGTTCGATAGAAAAGGGAACTTCTCAAATTATGATTGCTGTAGCTAAAAAGTCTGGAATAATGCCTAAAAAACAGATGTATGCTCAGATTTTAACGAGTTCCTTAACAGTTGGTATGGGTGGTTCGGCTGGTTTAGAATCTCCAATTACAATTACTGGTGCAGCTTTTGGTTCTAATTATGCACAATATTACAGATTCAAATACAAAGAAAGAACACTTTTGTTGGCTTGTGGTGTTGCAGCTGGTATTGCGACTGCATTCAATGCACCAATTGCAGGTGTTTTGTTCGCGATAGAGATTGTATTAGCGGATATGAGTGTTACTGCTTTTATTCCTTTATTGTTATCTTCTGCAACAGGAGCTTTAATTGCCAATTTAACATTAAAAAGCAATATGTTATTATCCTTTCGTTATGCGTTAGGATTTGATTATCATAATGTTATTTTCTATGTGATTTTGGGTGTTTTAGCGGGGTTTGTTTCAGTTTACCATGCTCGATTATTTCGTAAAGTTGAACATTTGATAGGGAATTATTCGGATAATGTATATTGGCGAGCGATTGTTGGAGCGGGAAGTTTAGCAATATTGATTTTCTTTTTCCCAACATTATTTGGTGAAGGTTATGAGAGTATAAAATATTTAGCAAATGATGAAGCTGGTTTTATTTTAAATAATTCATTGTTAGAGAGTTTTAGAACGAATCAATGGATAGTTTTAGGATTTGTTTTTGTCACAATTTTAATCAAATCTATTGCAACAGGTTTAACTTTAGGAAGTGGAGGAAACGGAGGAAACTTCGCGCCTTCGTTATTTGTTGGGTCATATCTTGGTTTTTTCGTTGCAAAATTCTTTAATTTAATCGGTTTCAAAGAAGTTCCAGTCGGTAATTTTACTGTTGTTGGAATGGCAGCTGTTTTAAGTGGGTTATTTCATGCGCCATTAACAGCAATTTTCCTAATTGCCGAAATTACGGGAGGTTATGGATTAATTATTCCCTTAATGATTGTTTCTTCGATAAGTTTTGCAATTTCAAAACGATACGACAAATATTCGATGGATATATACGCAATAGCAGAAAAAGGAATTGTTTTTACATCTGATAAAGACCGAAATTTGTTTAATAAAATTGATTTGTTTTCGATTTATATCAAGAATATCAAAACATTGACGGTTTACAATTCAATTGAAGATATAAAAGAAATTTTTTCTACTACAACACAAGATTTTATTCCAGTCCTCAATGAAGATAAATCGATTCATGGAATTATAGTTTTAGATAATATTCGATCATTTATTTTTAATGATAATATTGATAAAAGTTACTTAGAATGTATAACAGAAGCAACTTCGACATCTATTTTTACGAATGCTGCTAACGTGATGAAAATGATGGAAGCAAAAAAAATAGATTATATTTTACTCACTAAAAAAGGTAAATTTGAAGGTTATGTAACCGAAAGTTTATTATTAGAAAGTTATCGAAGTAATTTGAATAAGTTGAGAATTGAGTAGAAATATTTGAATATAATATACAAAAAATGCCTCTAAAATAGAGGCTTTGATTTATAATTCTTTTTTCATTTCGTATTGTTTGTCGTACAATTCTAATCCCATTGATTGAATAAAATCATTTGTAGAGATTTCTCTTTCGTCAACATTAATCATTTTAATTTCTTTGTTCTTCAAATCGCTGAAAAGGATGGAAGCTAAATAACGATTTCTATAATCGTGATGAACACCAAATTGATAAATACGTGTATTATTTTTGTTGATAATTTTGTAAGCAACTAAAATTCCATCTTCATAAATTCCATTTATTTGACAATCTTCGATGATATTTTTTACACTTTGAATATCATTTTTCCAAGTAGGTTTTATGTCCCAAAAGTTTTCACTTGTAATCAAATCTAAATCACTAAATTCTACAATTTCATGTAACGGATTTACGACCAAAATAGGAATTCCTTTGTAACTATTTAAGGTTCTTGTTTTTTCAAAACCACAAGCTTCGTAAGCGTTAATTGCAAAATCATTTTTAGTATTTACCTCTAAAAATATGTTTTTCACTTGATGTTCTTTCAATTTGGGAAAACTAAAATCTAACATTTGTTGTGTTATTTTTTTTCCGCGATGTTCAGGAGAAACTCCTGTTCCACCAATATAGGCTGTTTTTACATCGTTATAATTTCGAATTCCGTAAAGTAAAAAGCCAATTAATTTTCCATCAATACTAGCACCTATAGAATAATCAAGATTGATATCTTCCATTTTTAATTTTCCCTGAAATTGTTCAGTCGAAAGGTTGATAGAAACGTAATAATTTTGATAAGAAAGATTATATAAAGATGATAATTCTTCCAAATCAACATAAGTTAATGAGTGTATTTTAATGTTTGTTTGCATAGCTGTAATTTGCAAAGCAAAAATAGCCCCAACATTTAAGATTTTTCTAAAAAAAAATCTTAAAAAATCTTAAAAAATTAAATTTTATTTGAACAATGTAATCCGATTTTGATAAAAATATAATTTATTTAATATGATTGACTGAATAATTCTACATTAAATTTAAAAATAGTGTAGAGGATAGCAAATATAATTAAGAAAAATTCTTTTTTTTATAATTTAACATAAGCTTATTGTTAATTATACTGAAGAAAATTCTGTAATCAATAAATTTGCATACATTTTTAAAACTAAAACTACGAGAGAAGTCTAACTTTCTCCTCATTTGTTGAAACAACTATTCTTCTCTCGATTTTTTAAAAAAATACTCCCTAAAGAAATCTAGTAAAGTGTATTTCGTACACTAATTAAATTGCCAAATTCTCAAAATTTCTTTCCAAAACTTATTTCAAAATATCTATTTCTCAAAAAATATTTAAACATATGATGAATTTAATAAAGCTTTGAAAAATTATTAAAAAATGATTAACGAACATTTGTTAGTTTTTTTCTTTTGATTATTTTAGTCGTTCAAATTATCACAAAAAAATGAGTAAAAATTTAACAAAATTGGCTTGTCTAGCTATATTTTGCAGCTATAGCTATGTCTCTGCTCAACAGAAAACGACAGATAGTGTGGTTGTAGAAAAATTAGAATTAATACAACCAAGAGAAAACAAAGACAAAGTTGATGTGCAGTTTTATGGATTTATCAGGAATGATATTTTTATGGATACGCGTCAAATGATTGGAGCAGGAGAGGCTTTGGTTCCGCTTTATCCAAAAGATCGTTTATCGGATGTAAACGGTGCTGATATCAATGCAGCTTCTAAATTTCACATGTTGTCGATTGTTTCGAGAGCTGGCGTTAATTTGAAAGGTCCAGAATTACTTGGGGCTAAAACTTCTGGTATTTTAGAGGGAGAATTTTTTGGAGCAACAGAAGGAGGAATCAACGAGTTTCGTTTGCGTCACGCATATGTGATGTTGGATTGGGAGAAAACGCAATTAGGGATTGGACAATATTGGCATCCTTTCGTTGTGTTAGAAGCTTTGCCAAATGTTGCAAATTATGGAACTGGTGCGCCTGTTTATGCTTTAAATCGTAATCCTCAAGTTCGTTTAACGCATAAATTCACAGACAAATTTAAAGTTATTGCTGCTTTACATTCTCAACGAGATTTTACTCCAAATACAGAGCCCTTTCGAAATAGTGGAATGCCAGCGGCTCATCTTCAATTTCAATATAAATCACAAGTTTTTACTGCCGGAATTGGTGCGCAATATGAAAATTTGAAGCCAAAATTATCTTCAGGAAATCCTCCTGTTAAGTCTAATGAACGAGTTGAAAATGTTTCGTTTATGGCTTATTCTAAGTTAAATACAAAACCTTTACAAGTAACTTTCGCTGGATATTTGATGCAAGATGCGTCGTCTTTTGTACAACTTGGTGGAATTGTAGGATATCAAACAAGTCCGACGGCTGTTGAAACATATAAACCAATGAATACGCATAGTATGTGGATTGATTTGCAACAAAACTCAACAGGTAAATTTTCGTTCGGACTATTTGCAGGTTATGTTAGAAATAATGGTGTGAAAAATCCAGTAGAAGGAGCAATTGCATCAATATCTTATGGTGTAACGACAAATTGGGGCGCAATTTCGGCAACTCCAGGTACACGCACTGTAAATTATTTGTACAAAGTAGTTCCTCGTTTAGATCTTACCTTAAGCAAAGCCTTAAAATTTAGATTAGAATATGATCGAAGCACAGCGCAATGGGCAGATGCGACGATAAAAGGTACGGGAACCGAAAATAAATATTTAGCAAATAACAATAGATTTCAACTGACAACATTATTTAACTTCTAATATTACACAAAAAACATGAGTACAAATACTTTAGATACTTCGCAAACAGTAGCGAAGAAGGATAATATTTTCCAAATTATTTTAGCATCATCTGTCGGAACCTTAATCGAATGGTACGATATGTTCTTGGCAATCATCTTAGCTAGTGTATTATCAACACAATTATTTCCTAACGATGGTTCGTCGCATTTCTTAGAAACACTTGCAGTAGTGGTTTCATCATTTATGTTCCGTCCGATTGGATCATTAATTTTTGGAAGTATTGGAGATCGTATTGGTAGAAAATATTCATTCTTAGTTTCTTTAATTATGATGGGAGCAGCTACATTCTTGATTGGTTGTATTCCAACTTTTGATAGTGTAGGTTGGTTTGCTCCTGTTTTATTATTGTTTTGCCGCATTATGCAAGGACTTGCAATTAGTGGAGAATATGCAGGTGCGGTAATTTATGTCGCAGAACATGCGCCAGCAGAGAAGCGAGGATTTTATACAGGATTTATTCAAGCAACTGTTCCAATTGGATTATTATTATGTTTATCAGTTGTTTTCTTAACACAATCATTTTTATCAGAAGAGGCTTTTGCAAGTTTCGGATGGAGAATTCCATTTTTATTTAGTGGAATATTAGTGATTTTGAGTTACTTTATTCGTCAACGTTTACATGAAAGTCCAATTTTCGAACAATTAAAAAAAGAAGGAAAAACGTCTAAAACACCAATTAAAGATGCTTTTACAACGCCAGGAAATGTAAAATTGATGTTGAAAGCAATTTTTGGAGGAAATGCTGCTCAAAGTACAATTATGCAAACAACATTATTCGTAACTCTTTTCTTTTTACAAAGAGCGGTTAATTTACCTTACGAAACAGTTTTAATTGTTGTTTTATGTTCTACATTATTTAGTTCATTTTTCTATCAATGGTTTGGAGCATTAAGTGATAAAATCGGGCGTAAACCTGTTATGTTAGGAGGAATGATTTGTAGTTTTATCTTAATTCCATTATCATTTTTCTTGTACATGAAATTAGGAAATCCAGAAGGATTGAAAGAAGTTCATGATATTTCGAATTTAACGCTTGTCGGAATTGTTATTGTAAGTTTAATTACTTCAATTGCTGGTGCAGCAACTTACGGACCGCTTGGTGCATTTATGTTAGAAATTTTCCCAACTAAAATTCGTTACACAAGTATGGGATTTGCTCAAAATATGGGGAATGGATTTATTGGTGGAGCAACGACTTTTGTAACGGAATTAATCAAAAGTACGATTATCGTTTCGGCTGCTATGTCACCATATATAGGATTAGCTTATCCATTGATATTAATCTTTATTGCGATTTTAGTGAATTACTTTACAATTCCAGAAACGTACAAAACAGATTTAACAGAAGATAATTAAATCAATATTAGATAAAATGTAAAAATCCTTCAAGTATTCTTGAAGGATTTTTTTTGAAGAATTAATTAAATTTCAAGGCGTAAAAAAAATCCACTCAAACGAGTGGATTTTTTTATTGTATCAGAAATATTATTTTTTCTTTTTTGTATCAACTGCTCCTGATAATTCAGATCCAGCTTTAAATTTAGCTACTGTTTTAGCAGCAATTTTAATTTCTTTTTTAGTTTGTGGGTTGATACCTGTTCTTGCAGCTCTCTCAGAAGTTGAGAAAGTACCGAATCCTACTAAAGCAACTTTGTCTCCTTTTGCTAAAGCTTTAGTTACATTTTCTGTAAATGAGTTTAAGGCTTTTTTAGCAGCTTCTTTAGAAATTCCAGCGTCAGCTGCAATCGCATCGATAAGTTCTGATTTGTTCATAGTTGTAACTTTTTAAATTAATTTATACACAAATATACTCTTTCCCTTTATTTGTGCAAGTTTCAACGCAAAAAATTTCAAGAAAAATGCAAAATTTTATGAAATCTGTGTCAAAAATCAGTAAATAAGTACTTATTTTACGAATAAGGTATCCTCGTTTTGATGTCCATTGATGAAATCTTTGGCTGTCATACGACGCTTTCCTTCCGGTTGAAGTTCTAAAATTTCGTAAACTCCTTGAGGTAGATTGATATAAAGGTTATTTTTTTGTAAAATTAATTGATAATCTTCTCCTTCAACAACAATATCCGTTTTTAGACCTGCATATATTTTTAACGATTTATAATTTTCGCCATTTCCAAAAGTTGTCCATGCACATGGATAAGGAGAAAGTCCTCTAATCTTATTGTGAATAGTATTGATTGAATCGTTCCAATCTATTTTACAATCTTCCTTAAAGATTTTTGGAGCATGTTTTAATTCTGTTGTTTCATCTTGCGGATGAGGTTTTAATGAATCATTTTCTAAACCATCCAACGTTTTCACGACTAATTTCGCACCGATATGCATCAATTCGTCATGAATTTTACCAACATTATCATTTTCTCCAATTTCTACTTTATCAGAAATTAAGATATTTCCGGTATCAATTTTTTCATCAATTAAGAAAGTTGTTACTCCAGTTTCCTGATCACCATTCATCACAGCCCAATTAATTGGTGCAGCTCCGCGATACTGAGGAAGAAGTGAACCGTGTAAATTGAATGTTCCTTTCGACGGAATTGACCAAACAACTTGTGGCAACATACGAAAAGCTACAACAACAAAAACATCAGCATTCCAGCTTTTTAATGTTTCGATAAAAGCTTCGTCTCGTAATTTTTCTGGTTGAGCCAAAGGCAAATTATGTTCAACTGCATATTTTTTGACATCAGAAATATTCATTTTTTGTCCTCTACCAGACGGTTTATCTGGAACAGTAACAACTCCAACTATTTCGTGATGACTATTTGTATTGATTTCATTCAAAGATGTCGCCGCAAATTCGGGCGTACCCATAAAGACTACTCGCATTTTTATTCTATTAGTTTATAAGAATCGAATCCAATTGGTTGAACTCGCATTTCGTCTATCAAATATTGCAATTCTTCGACGATTTTATCTTTTGGCGAATTTATGAATTTTGAAAGGATTTCGGCTTGCGTTTTTGTACCTTCTTTCAAATATTCAATTAAATCGGTTGAATTAAAGTTTTCATTTTGTTTTTTGGATTGACAAACATCGCATTTACCACAATTTTGATCAGATTTTTGATTAAAATATCCAAATAATAAACGTTCTCTACAAATTGTATTTTGTTCGGCATAATAAGCCATAGCTTGCAAACGTTTCCAATTATTCACTTGAATTGCTTCGAAATCTTTCCACAATTTATTTTTAAACGCATTAGAATCGCGCGGAACAAGAAATCTAAATCGCGCTAAAAATCGATCCGAATAATCAATAGAACCATTTTTTGCATATTCGTGTAAGCTATTCCTAATGTCGCCAATACTCATATGCAATTCAAACGCCATTTTACTTTCCGAAATTTCTCTATTATAAGTGTAAATTCCAGGGTAATGACGTTGTAAATAATCAAAAATTCGGTTTTCATTCAAATTAATCGAATGTGGTGACGCCAAAATTTGAATGCTACTATTTTGTGAATAATTTTTTTGCTGAATGATTTCTTTCGTATTTAAAAACTCTAAAAATTGAAGAACCATTTTAAGATTTAAACCAAATTTTTCGGCAAATTTTGGAAGATCCAATTGATAATTCATTTCCGTTAATTCGCCTTCCGCTAATTGCAATTGACTAAACAAACAATTCCCAATTTTGATAAAATCTTGTTGCGAAGGTAAATTCGCTTTGAAAATATTTTCTGCTTGAATTCGATCATCAGGATTGTACAAATAAATTCCATACGATTCCTGTTCATCACGTCCAGCGCGCCCAACTTCTTGGTAATACGCTTCTATTCCTTGTGGCAAATCGATATGAAAAACGGTACGAACATTTGGTTTGTCTATTCCCATTCCAAACGCATTTGTCGAAACCATAATTCGCGAATTACTTAACATCCAATCTTGCTGTTTTTGCTCTTTTTCGTCTTTGGTTAATTTGGCGTGAAAAAAATCGGCATCAAATCCATTTTGACTTAAAAAACTTGCAATTTCGTAGGTTAATTTTCGATTTCGAACAAAAATAATACTCGAACCAGGATATTTTTTTAAATAATAAATCAAATCATTTTTCTTATCAGCTGAAAGAAAAACATTGTACGAAAGATTTTCCCTTTTTAAAGAAGATTTAAATACTTCGGGATTATCTAACTCTAATTTTTCTACAATTTCTTGCTGAATTTTTTCTGTCGCTGTTGCAGTCAACGCTAGGATTGGAACTTTAGGAAGAATAGTTTTTAACCTCGAAATTCGATGATATGCAGGTCGAAAATCATGTCCCCATTCGGAAACACAATGCGCTTCGTCAACTGCAAGCAAACTAATATTGATTTGTTTCAATCGTTCAACAAAAATTCTACTTTGCAAACGCTCTGGTGAAACATATAATAATTTGATTTTGTTGTTTTGACAATCGTCCAAAATTTTCCCAATTGTATTTTGATCAATTTCATTGGTGATATATGCCGTAGAAATTCCTTTTGATTGTAAATTCTGAACTTGATCTTTCATTAACGCAATAAGCGGCGAAATGACCAATGTTAATCCATCAAAAATAATCGCTGGAACTTGATAACAGATAGATTTTCCGCCACCAGTCGGCAAAATTGCCAACGTATCTTTACCTTCCAAAATGCTTGAGATGATTTCCTCTTGCGGCGTTTTGAAAGAAGGATAATTCCAATACTTAAAAAGAATTTCTTTTGGTGTCAAATTACAAAGCTTTGTTGTAAATTTAGGTAAAATCTGCGATTTTATGTTTAAACTTAAAACTTCATTAGTTATTTTTTTTAAAAATTGTAAATAATTTTATGCTTTTATAAGAAAAATAATGGGGTGATTTTGGTTTAATTACTTAATCAATGAATTTATCATTTTTTATATTATCCGATAGATATCCCATTATAATAAACATAAATAATTGAAATCATTAAGACTATAGATTCAATGATCCAAATAAATTTTATCGGAATTTTTATACTTATTATAATAAGTTGTTCAATTAATAAAATAAAAAAGAAAATAATTAATCCAAAAAAAGCGATTGTTCCACCCAAGGCATTTCCTCCATTATTATCAATAAAAAGATAGTTTATAGACATAAATAAAAGGAAGAGTTCTAAAATACTCAACACAATTAATATTGGTGTAAGTTTAAATTTCATTTTAAAATAGATTCCAGAAAGTACAAAGCTTTGTTGTAAATTTAGGTAAAATCTGTGATTTATTAGAAGAATTAATCGATTATACCCTTTTTGTATTTTACAAAAAGTGAAATTTCATTCACTAATAAAACAATATTAAATCCTAAAAATAAAAGAATTTCTGAACTCATATTGAAGTAAGCTAATCGATCTTGCAAAATCATAAAAGGGGCTACAATTGCGGCTGATAAAAAAATACTGAAAAAAGCAGATTGAATAAGTGTTGCAATGCGAATCATATTTCGTTTTGCAACTTGTGATGGATTAATTATCAGAATAATAGAATTGAAAGTAATAAATGCAATAATTCCTGTATTTATTGATAGAAATGATGAAGAATCAAATGATTGAAAGATATATTTCAAGCTGAAATAAATTCCTTTATCGTAACAAAATTTACAGAAAATAATGAATGATATAATCGTAACGCTTATGGTAATTGCCTTATTAATTCTGCTTTCTTTTGGTGTTGCAACTAATCTTTTTCCAGTCAAAATGGAAGGAATATAATTTTTGTTTCCGTCTAAATAATTGTACAACAAAATAATAATGGAAAATCCTGTAAATATAAAAAGTGATAATAGTTGTAAAACTAAATCTTGTTCAATCAATTTATAATTTAAATCAGATTCATAAACTTCATTTGAAACAAAAATATAAATTCCAATCATCGCAACGACATAGAGTTGATAAACAATTCCCCAAGCAGGATTTAGGTTAAAAGGCTGATTATAATCTTGGACAATTTCACTATAACTTTTTTCGCGTTTGAAACTGCTTGATTCTTCTTCAAAATTGGTAGAATTTTGAAAAATTATACCAGTAACTGCAATAAAAAATATTGAAGCTATTGCTCCAAAAAATACAAAAGCTGTGATTTGAACGTCGCAAAAATAATCTGTAATATTTATTAATAGAGGAGTTATAAGAAATAAAATCCATTTTGGACGAAGGTTTACTTGCCAAATTTCTTTTAGAATAAGTGTTTGAAATCAGCAATTGCTAATCCAAAAATTAAGAAAATAAAGGTCATAGAGTAGGTTTGGTTAAAAATACAAAAAGCCAACAAATTTGTTGACTTTTTGGTTTGAAATTTATTCTGTAATCCCTTCTAACATAAATAAGAAAGCATCTTCTTTTGCATCTTCTTTCAATGACTCGAATCGACCAGATGCACCACCGTGTCCTGTATCCATATTTGTATCTAAAAGTAAAATGTTATTATCTGTTTTTAAATCTCTTAATTTCGCCACCCATTTTGCAGGTTCCCAATATTGTACTTGAGAATCGTGTAAACCTGTCGAAACATAAAGGTTTGGATAAGCTTTCGCTTCCACATTATCGTAAGGCGAATACGATTTCATGTAATCGTAATATTCTTTTTCGTTTGGATTTCCCCATTCATCATATTCCCCTGTTGTCAATGGAATAGAATCGTCTAACATTGTTGTGACAACATCCACAAAAGGAACTTGCGCAATTACACCATTGAATAATGTTGGCTCGTAATTAATCACAGCACCCATCAACAATCCACCAGCAGAACCTCCCATTGCGTACAAGTGTTTTGATGACGTATAATTTTGTTGAATCAAATATTTTGCTGCATCAATATAATCGAAGAAAGTATTTTTCTTTTCTAACATTTTTCCATCTTCATACCATTCGCGACCAAGATATTGACCACCACGAATATGTGCAATTGCATAGATAAAACCTCTGTCCAAAAGACTTAATCGAACCGAACTAAAATAAGGCTCTATCGTGTAACCATACGAACCATAAGCGTAAAGTAGAAGAGGAGTTTCGGCAGAAAGAGGCGTATCTTTTCGACGAACCAATGAGATTGGAACCATTTCTCCATCGCGAGCTTCTGCCCAAATACGTTCAGAAATATAATTTTCTTTATCAAAATCACCTATAACAACTTGCTCTTTTTTGATTTCGAATGTTTTATCATTCATGTTAAAATCAATCACAGAAGAAGGAGTTGTCAACGATGTATATCCGTAACGCAAAATGTCAGTATCAAAATCTGGATTTGTGCCAACATTTGCTGTATAGGTTTCTTCGTTAAATGGCAAATAATAATCAGTTGAATTATCCCATGCTTTGATATTCATCTGCAATAAACCATTTGTGCGCTCTTCGATAACCAAATAATTCTTGAAAATTTCGAAACCTTCAATCAATGTTTCTTCGCGATGAGGAATTACATCAATCCAATTTTCTTGTTCTGTTTTTTCGACAGAAGTTTTCATTAATTTGAAGTTAAAAGCATCATCTTTATTGGTTTGAATATAAAATGAATCACCAAAATGTTCGATTGAATATTCTAAATCACGTTCTCTTTTTTGAAAGATTTTAAACTCAGCATCTGGTTGATTAGAAGGAATATATCTAAACTCGTCAGAAACAGTACTTGAAGATCCAATAATGATGTAATCTCTAGATTTTGATTTGTAAACAAACGCATTAAACGTATCATCTACTTCTTCAAAAACTAAGACATCATCTTCTTGTTTTGTCCCTAATTTGTGTTTCCAAATTTGATAAGCTCGCAATGTTTCATCTTTTATTGTATAAAATAAAGTCTGATTATCAGCCGCCCAAACAGAACCTCCAGTTGTGTTTTCTATTTTATCAGAAAGAATTTCTCCAGTTGTTAAATCTTTGATTTGAATCGTATAAATTCTTCGCGAAACATTGTCAACTCCAAAGGAAACCAATTGATTATTTGGTGCCATCGAAATTCCACCCAATTGATAGTACGAATGACCTTCAGCCATTGTGTTGACATCAAAAAGAATTTCATCTGGATTCTCTAAACTATCTTTTCGACGTTTGTGAATTGGATATTCTTTTCCTTTTTGATATTCCGTCAAATACCAATAACCATTCAATTTGTACGGAACAGACGAATCATCTTCTTTGATTCGCGCTTTCATTTCCTCAAAAAGTTTGGTTTGTAAAGCTTCTGTTGGTTGTAGAATAGCTTTTGTGTATTCGTTTTCTTGGTTCAAATAATTGATAACTTCAGAGTTTTCACGATCATTCAACCAATAATAATTATCGATGCGGATATCTCCGTGTTTTTCTAATTTTTGTTCTATTTTTTTCGCAATAGGTGCTTGCATTTTCTAAAATTTAAGGTGCAAATGTACTATAAAAACTTACTTTGAATAAGTTGTAGTTGACCAAGATTTATCACCTGTTTTATATTCGATGATGATATTATTTTCGTTCAAATAGCCAATTGTTTGGTAATTTCCGTTTTGAGAAATCACTGTCACATGGAAAATATTTTGTTGAGCAGCTGGATAAAATTGTGCAATAACTTGTGAATTTTCTTGATCTATTAAGACAAATTCGTTGTTATTTGTACTTGCTGTAGTGTAATTTTTTCCGTTTGATTTGTAGACGTTTTTGTTTTCTACAGTTTTATTTGACACTTGCGTAACGACTTTATTCGTTGTTTCTTTAACGGTTGTAGTTGTTGTATTTTCTGTTTTAGTTATAGGTAAATCTTTCGCATTTTGTTTTCCAACCTGATTCATAGCAAATGTTAAGGCTTCTTGATAACCTTTTGTAAAATCTTTTTCCTTTGACGAACCTTCATAAGTTGAAATCACATTATTATTACAGTCTGTAAACGTTACTTTTAATTTATTTTTAAAAGCAACAGAAGTATTTTCAATATTTGCTTTTGTAGCTAAACAAGGATTGATTTGCACATCTAACGGAATAGAATTTTCATTTACTATTTCATATTCTTTTTTTCTCAAAGCAGTTTTCAATCCTGTATTCAATTGATAATCTTCTTTTACGAAATCTTTAAATAGTTGAGGAATGATAACATATTTGTAATCAGCTACATTTTGTGCTTGTAATGACGATAAAGCAATAAGAAATAAACTTGATAATATAATTTTCATAGCAAGATTATTTAGCCGATAATTTAACTTCTTTCCAACTATTATTTTCAGAAACCTCATAGGAAATCGTATTTCCACTGATGTATCCTACCGAAAAATAATTCGAATTTCCTTTTGTAACAATTACTCTGTAAATTCCATTTTTTAGGGTCGGTTCAAATTTTGCAACAACTTGATTTCCGTTTTCGGACATCAACATAAAACCACCATTTTGTAGTTCAATTTTTTGATAAGTAGTTGTTCCATCTGTCAATAAATTCGTAGCAGTGACCTGATTTCCTTTTGGTTCTGGCATATATGCAGCTGTTGTTTCTGTTTGGGGTTTTTCTAATTTCACCATTGGAACGGAGGCCTTTGCATTTTGAGATTTCAAAGGATTTAAAGCTAATTTTATTGCTTCTTGGTAACCTTTGTCATATTCTTTAATCTTAGAAGTTCCTTCAAATTTTTCAATATTTTTATTAGAACAATCTGTAAAACTTACCTCTAATTTATTATTCAAAAAACTTTTAACTTTTAAAATATCCGCATTCAAAGCTAAACAAGGATTTTGCACAACTTCTTGTGGCCAAGCAGATTTATCAGAAGGTAAAACTTCGTATTTTTTCTGCGTCAAAATATATCTTAATCGATTATTTAATTGATATTCATCTTTATCAAAACTAGAAAATTTTTCAGGAATATTGATGTACTTATAATCACTTGTTTCTTGTGCATTTATCGTAGAAAAACTACATAAAAGTATAGCAGCTATTAAATTTTTCATTTAAAAAGTTATTTGTATCAAATATAAAAAAATAGAATTGTTTTAACCTAAATATATTTGTTATGCTGAATTTTTCATTCCAAAATAGTTAATAAAATTGAATCATTTAAAATAATATTATTTGTAAGAAATGATTTATAGATCTGATTATAAATGATTAACTTTATTTAAATTAAAATCATAAAATTATGTCAAGTTTAAAAGATAAAGTTGCGATTGTAACTGGTGCTAGTTCTGGAATTGGAAAAGCTGTTGCTGAATTATATGCCAAAGAGGGTGCGAAAGTTGTGGTTTCGGATATTAATGAAGAAGGTGGAAATGAAGTAGTAGAAATTATCAAAAAGAATGGAGGAGAAGCGATATTTTTCAAAGCTGATACTTCTTCGCCAGAAGATAATGAAGCATTAGTAAATAAAACGCTTGAAGTTTATGGAAAACTTGATATAGCTTGTAACAATGCTGGAATTGGTGGTCCTGCCGAGCTGACTGAAAATTATCCGTTAGATGGTTGGAAAAAAGTAATAGATATCAATTTTAATGGTGTTTTTTACGGATGTAAATATCAATTACAAGCAATGGAAAAGAATGGAGGAGGTTCTATTGTTAATATGGCTTCTATTCATGGTACTGTCGCTGCGCCAATGAGTTCGGCTTATACTTCTGCAAAGCATGGAGTTGTAGGTTTGACGAAAAACATTGGAGCGGAATACGGACCAAAAAATATTCGTTGTAATGCAGTTGGACCAGGTTATATTATGACGCCTTTGTTGTCGAATAATTTGAGTGCAGATCATTTAGAGTTGCTTGTTACAAAACATCCAATGGGTCGTTTGGGACAGCCAGAAGAAGTTGCGGAGTTGGTTTTATTCTTAAGTTCGGACAAAGCATCCTTTATGACAGGCGGTTATTACCTTGTTGATGGAGGATATACAGCGGTTTAAAATATTTTTGATCGAATCTTTAAGATTAAATGGTTTTCTATAATTTAATCCTTAATTTTGCCTGAACGAAATACAAACAAACAATGAAATTTTTTATCGATACAGCTAACTTAGCTGACATTAAAGAAGCCCAAGATTTAGGAGTTTTAGATGGTGTAACAACAAATCCATCTTTAATGGCAAAAGAAGGAATTACAGGTCAAGAAAATATTTTGAATCACTACAAAGCAATTTGCGAATTAGTTGACGGAGATGTTTCTGCTGAGGTAATTTCTACTGATTTCGAAGGAATGGTAAAAGAAGGTGAAGCTTTAGCAGCTTTAAATCCTCAAATCGTAGTTAAAATTCCTATGACGAAAGATGGTGTAAAAGCGTGTAAATACTTTTCTACAAAAGGAATTAGAACTAACGTAACTTTAGTTTTCTCTGTAGGACAAGCATTATTAGCTGCAAAAGCTGGTGCAACTTACGTTTCTCCATTCATCGGACGTTTAGACGATATTTCGACAGATGGTTTAAACTTAATCGAAGAAATTCGTTTGGTTTATGATAACTATTTGTACGAAACTCAAATTTTAGCAGCTTCAGTTCGTAATACAATGCATATTGTAAACTGTGCAAAAATTGGTGCTGATGTTATGACAGGACCTTTATCATCAATTTTAGGATTGTTAAAACACCCATTAACAGATTCTGGATTAGCACAATTCTTAGCTGATTATGCTAAAGGAAACCAATAATTTAAAATAGAATTTTCTATATATGAGTCGCTTAATTTTAAGCGACTTTTTTTATGAATTTATATTAATGAAAAGCTTTTAATTATTAAGTTGATAAAAATAGTGTTAATAAATAAAAAAAGATATTTTATTATGAATAATATAAAACTATTAATTGTAAATTGATAAAAGTATTAGAAACTAAAACATTTCTTATTAGTATGTTAAAAACATTTATTTTGTTATCAGTCACGCTTGGTATCCCTTTTGTATTAATCATGTTTCTTTACGGAAGCACATTTTTCAAGAAAGATATCAATAATGACTAATAATTTTTTCCATTTACTAGAATAAAAATCCTTCACTTGTATGAGCGAAGGATTTTTTTTATGATGGTTGATAAATGATTATTTTATAACAACTCTTTTATTGATTTCCATTTGTTTTCCAACAACTTTGATGATATAAACACCTGGAGTTTTGAAATTAACTTCAACTTCTTTTTGATTTGATGAATTAGAAACTTCATTAATTAATTGTCCGTTGAAATTAAAAACAGAAACTTTCTGAATTGATTTCGAATTATTTTCAAGTTTAACTTTAATCGAACGATTTGTTACATTGTAAACTGAAACATCATCACGCTTTTGATATTCGAAATCTCCAGTTCCTAAATTCGAACCCCAAATTTTTTCTGCATATTCAGGATGATCAATAAATGGGTTTCTGTTTTTTTGGTATCTGTAGACTAAATTATTAATATCTTTTTCACGATCAGAAACAGGATCATTTAAATGCCAAGTCATTAATATTTTCAAGAAAGTGTCTGTAAAAACTTTATCTTTTGTTTTATTAAACATAGCATAAGACCAACTCTGAATACCATTTTCTTGATAACGAGTAGCAAAATAAAAATAAGCACGAGCTATATCACCTTTAAACTCATCAATTGGTTCGAAAACTGTTCCAGAAAATCCCGCAGAGTATCCAGAGTTTTTATTACTTCCTAATTTAGAGCCATTTAAAGAAGTGTATGTTGCACTTTCAACAACTCCATAAGGAAAATTATCTCTTTTATTATTAACATAACCATCAGTTGGCCAGATATGGAATGCATCTGCAACCATAGGAGAGTTTTTATTAAAAACACTTTGAGGAATAATATGCTCTCTGTTGTAGCAGTCTCCTTCATTTTTATAACCAGAACTGCCACATTGATCTGAAGATTTTATAAAATTATAAGGATCAATTTTTTTCGGTATCTCTGAATAAATATCATAAATAGAATTATCTTTTTCATCATATTTATCTAAAAAACCATTATCAGAATCTGTTCTATTATAAAGTGTCCATAATCCGCCATATGTTAAATCTGTATGGTTTTTTATTATTTCATATAGCTGTGTTTTTAAGGTAAAGCTGCTACCAGTTGCAGTGTCGTAATAGTTACTTGGTGCTTGCGCTGACGCTAAAACACTTACTGTAAATATAGATAAAGAACATAAAATTTTTTTCATAAACAATTTAGCTAAAAAAAGCTGTGATTTCCACAGCTTGTACTTTGTATAAATTTATGAAATTTAAAGTTTACTAATTGTTAAATTATTTACTGTAATTTTGATAAATCACCAATGAATCTTGAATTTGTTTATTTAATAATTTGTATAAGTCAGGTTGATTTAAAGAAACTCCAGCTATCGATTTCAATTTTTTCTGAAAATTCTTAGAACCTAACAAAAATTTTGCTCGATAAGAATCTTTATTCATGACTTTTTTGGCTTGTAAATCTTTAAAATCTTTTCTAATTTTTCGTGCATATAATTCAGACAAGTCAAATTGCAACTGCATTTCTTTTAAAATTTCTGTATGTTGCATAGATAGCCACGAATTACTTTCATCAAATTTATTGGTAACCCAAAGTTCAGGAAGTTCTCCTGTAGATTCTGCAATTTGCCAACCTAATTTTGAATCTAAAAATCCTTGAGGAACCTTTGTTTGAATAGGTTTCTTTTTGAAGTTTTTGTAATTAAGCTTCATATCTTTTTTCCATTCAATTACAGATTGAGCTTGAAGAGAATGATAACAGAAAAGAGTAATTATAAAAAAGAATATTGATTTATTCATCAGATAATCAGGGTGTTGATTTTAAATGTTTTCTAACAAATCAAGTCTCATCCCATGAGAACCTTTTATCAAAATATTTTGAGTTTTGATTGGATTTTCTTTCAAACATTCTTCAAAGGCAACACGGTTTTCAAATTTTTGTACTTTTGGATTATTCGTAATTGTTTCACCAAAATTATGTCCTAGAATAAAAATTTGATCAAAATCTAAACTTTCAGCTAAATCTAAAATACGTTGATGCTCAGATTTTGATTCTTCTCCAAGCTCGAACATATCACCAATAATAACTGTTTTAGAACCTTCAAATTTTGCAAAATTATTTAACGAAGCTTCCATACTACTTGGGTTTGCGTTGTAAGCATCCATCACAATTTTGTAATTTTCTTTATTGATAATTTGTGAACGATTATTTGATGGAAAATAATTTTCGATTCCTTGTTGAATAGTTTTAGCATTAATCCCGAAATGTTGTCCAATTGCAATTGCACACGAAATATTGCTAAAATTATAGTTTCCTGTTAAATGAGATTGAATTTTTAAATCTTGGTATTTAACCGCCAAATATTCAGTTTCATTTTCTATCAATTCGATTTGAACATCTGCATTATGTTGATCAGAAAATGTAATTCGATTAATATCTTCAGTTTTTTCAACTTGAATTGGATCATTAAAATTGACAAAAGCAGTTCTGTTATTTGCTCTCAAAAAATCATACAATTCAGATTTTCCTTTAATCACACCTTCAATTCCTCTGAAACCTTCTAAATGTGCTTTACCAAAATTGGTGATATACCCATAATCTGGTTGAGAAATTGAAGCTAATAACTCGATTTCTTTTTGATGATTCGCACCCATTTCGATCACAGCCATTTCTGTATCTTCTGGAATAGAAAGTATAGTTAAAGGAACTCCGATATGATTATTCAGATTTCCGAAAGTATAATGCGTTTTGAATTTCTCTTTTAAAACAGCTGAAATCAATTCTTTTGTCGTTGTTTTCCCATTAGAACCAGTCAATCCAATAAATGGTATTTTAAGGTAATTACGATAAGTTCTCGCTAAATCTTGTAGAGTTTCTAAAGCATCATTAACCAAAAAAATATTTTGAGATGTATTTTCAAATTCTTTTTCGTCAACAATTGCTATTGCAGCTCCTTGATTAATCGCTTCTTGAGCGAAAGTATTTCCATTAAAATTAGCTCCTTTTAAAGCAAAAAAGATACAATTTTGTGAGATGTTGCGTGTATCAGTCGTAACTATTTTCGATTTAAGAAATTGATCGAATATTTCTGCTGTTTTCATAATGTAAAAATAAAAAATCTCGATGAAATTAATCACCGAGATTTAAAATATTTTGAAAAGGATTATTATCCTCTACGCTTACGTTTTGATTCGAAACTACCAGAGTATTCTTGTGCTACACGGAAACCAATCCAGTTTGTTGCACTTGCTTGGTGTAAGTAGCGTCTTTGTCCTGGATCTATCCAGTAAATAGGGTCTTTCCAGGAACCACCTTTTACAACACGTGTTTCATCAGAGATGTCAGAAGTACGTTTAGAAGAATCTTTTTCTAAAATTACACGACCTTTTTCATCTACTCTAAATTTACGTTG
The DNA here is from genome assembly GCF_002415215.1 of Empedobacter sp. UBA5036. Lineage (NCBI taxonomy): Bacteria > Pseudomonadati > Bacteroidota > Flavobacteriia > Flavobacteriales > Weeksellaceae > Empedobacter > Empedobacter sp. UBA5036. The sequence goes on along the minus strand of NZ_DICC01000054.1, from coordinate 12,492 downwards.
AGGAGCGTTGTACATATCTTTTGTCGCTTGATCAGCAGATTTACCTTCCTCAGTACGTGGTGATAAAGAAGAATTAGGGTCACCATCACGATAATTTGTTAAATCATATACTGTTTGCTTTTTGTAAGCACCAGGTAATCCTTTGTAAACTAAACGTCCGTTGTCTAATGTATCATATTCAACATTTGTTTCGTCATATTTTTCAAAACCACCTGCTCCGTTGTCAATTTTTGTTTTTAAAATATTTCCACGGTAGTAGTTGAAATCGTTTGCTTCTTCATCAATAATTGGACGATAAACATCAGAAACCCATTCAGCAACGTTTCCTAACATTCCGTAAAGACCAAAATCATTTGAAGGATATTTACGCACATCACTTGTAATTGCAGAACCATCGTTTCCAAATCCTCCAATACCAGAGTAATCTCCACGTCCTTGTTTGAAGTTATCTAAATATTGTCCTCTTTGAGCACCTTTCGTAACTCTCAAGTTATTTTGAGCAACATCTTTTCCTTTGTATTCGTTGTATTCACGATTTCCAGGTAAAGCTAATGCAGCATATTCCCATTCAGCTTCTGTAGGTAAACGGAAAGGTTGCACTTCTAAAGAGCTAGTAGCACGATTCGCTTTTAAGATACGGGTATTTTGTGTTTTGATTTGATTCGCTTTCATAATTTTAGTCGAATCAATCGCTTCGTTTACATTTGTATCGCCTAACTTATATTGTTCAGCATTAAATGTTTTATTTCCGTAATTATATTCTTCATTAGCATAGTAATCTTTTGATAAGATTCCTTTGTTCATTAAGGCTTTTTCATTTGCACGATCTGTTAACCAATCACAATAGTTAACGGCTTGTAACCAAGAAATACCAACTACTGGGTAATAGCTGAATTCTGGAGAAAATAAATAATTTTCTGTAGAGAAATCATCACGAGATAATTGATTGTTAAAAACCGTTTCATCTGGTAATGCTCCATTATAAATATCCCTGTATTGTGTGTCTTCTGGTGGGAAAACAACTTTTAACCAAGTTAAATATTCTCTATATTCGTAGTTTGTAACCTCAGTTTCACCAATAAAGAAAGATTTCACTTGCATACGAACAGGAGAATTATTCCAATCGTGTAACACGTCATCTTTCGTAATTCCCATCGTAAAAGATCCACCTTCGATGAAAACCATTCCAGGCCAAGCTTTGATGTTTTCTTTCTTTTTACCTGAAAAAAACCAACCTTTACTATCGTTTGGTTTCCATCCTGTACGACTTGTGAAATTTTTTGTTCCACCTCCTTTTTTCTTTCCTGAACTGCTTGCACAACCCATGAATACACTCATAGTAACAGCTGCAAGAGCAAGAGAAAAAATACGTCCTTTATTCATTTTCATAGAATATTTCTGGTTTTCGAAAATTAAATTTAATGCAAATAAAAGCATTTGACATTAATCTTACAACGAAAAAATGCTTTATTTCTTGTATCAAACGTAAGAATTATTTTTTTATTTTACGATTGAAAATATATTTGTCAAAATAGCGTTATTCAGACATGAAGAAATATTTTATTTTAGTTGCAACCTTGCTTCAATTTCCTCAATTGTTTAGTCAAAATTACAAAATAAATTGGGAGAATAATCAAACAATTTCTTTAACGAATGGAAATACGGTAAATGTGCCGTTTTTCTCGAATAAAGACAATTATTTTGTTGGAGGATATTTTCTTCCAGAATTTGTCGTTGAGTTAAATTCTACAAATCAAGAAGTTGAATTGTCAAATGTGCAATTTAAAGAAGTACAGAACGAATTGGCTGATTTGAACACCTTTTCGATTACAGATAAAATTAATTTTTCTTCATACAATATTATCGATAAAAATGGTCAGCAAAAATTAATTGTTAAAGTTGTGCCATTTGTCAAACAAAATAATAAAATTTTAAAAATAGAATCTTTTTCAATTGTTCCGAAATCAGCGCAATCTCGAAAAATATCTTCTCGAAAATTAATTGATAATTCGACTACAAGTGTTTTGAAAACGGGAGATTGGTACAAAATAAAAGTCTCGAAAGATGGAGTTTTTAAATTAGATAAAAGTTTCTTTACTAAAAATGGAATTCCGACCAATTTTAACCCAAAATCGCTAAAAATCTATGGAAATGGAGAAGGGCGTTTGATGGAGAATTTAACGGAAGATAGAACTGGAGCTTTGAATGAAATTCCAATAAAATTTGTTGGAGGTGAAGATGGAAGTTTTGATAGTAATGATTACGCGTTGTTTTATGCGAAAGGTCCGCATCAGTGGTACAGAAATAATACGACAACGTTGAAAGATGCAAAAGTTCGCTATAATTTGTATGATGATTTTGCTTATTATTTTATCAGTTTTAATGGAGAAGATGGCAAAAGAGTAGGAGAACAGGCGCTTACAGCAAGTCCTATAAAAACTTTTTCTACTTTTGATAATTTACAATTTCATGAAAAAGATTCGATTAACTTAAATGGTCTTGGGCAAATTTGGGTTGGAGAAAATATTGGTTTAAATGGAGGTTTCAAGAAAACGTTCAAAGCGAATGCTGTAAATGGTGGAGAAGCATATTTGCGTTATGCGGTGGTTGGAAAAAATGCAAACAATACATCATATAGCGTTAATTTAAATGGACAAACTTTTACTCATTCTTTAGGAAACTCTTTATTTGATAGAAATATTCAAGATAAAACAGTTTCATTAGGTTCAAATTCTATCGATATTGCGGTTTCTTCTAGCGGAACCAATCCTTCTGGATTAGCTTATTTGGATTATTTACAATTGCGTTTCAAAGATGGTTTAACATATAGCAATGAGCAGTTTACATTTCAGTTTTTAGAAGATATTAATAATGGAAGTGTGAATGCTTTTTCATTGAATAATGCAGCAAATGTTTCTGTTTGGAATGTTTCTGATATTCATTCAATTTCTTCAATTGTTCCGCAAAGTAATTTGTATAAATTTAGCACAAATCATCTGAATCAGTTTGTCGCTTTCAAGGATGAAAATGCTTTTACAGATGCAAAATATGTAGGGAAAGTAGCGAATCAAGATATTCGTAGTTTAACTGATATTAATTATATAATTGTCACGCATCCAAAATATTTAGATCAAGCTACTCGCTTGGCGAATTTTAGAAAAGAGCATGATAAGATAAATGTAGGTGTTGTAACAACGGAACAAGTTTACAACGATTTTTCTTCTGGAAGTCATGATCCTATTGCGATTCGTGATTTCTTTAAATTCTTAAAAGATGGGTCAAGTCCAAATTTAGAATATGGTGTTTTGTTTGGAGCGACAACCTATGATCCGAAAAATAGAGTAAAAGATTTTACAAATTATCTTCCCACTTTTACAGACGAACCTTCTCTTAATATTGATGGTGCGATTGCAACCGACGATTATTTTGCAATGTTAAATGATAATGTAAAAATGTTATCGAATAGCGTAGATGGAATTTATAGTTACGATGCCAATTGGTTTGAAATAGCTGTAGGACGAATTTCTGCTTCTAACTCTGCTGAGGCAAAGATTTTGGTTGATAAAATAATTTCGTATTATGGTAAAGTTCAAGGAAAAGGAACTTCGTATGGCGATTGGCGAACAAAAATTGTTGCAGTTACGGATAATGACAATAATGTAAATACTCCAGGTTTAAATGCCAAAATTGATACAGAATTTTCTAAGCCTGAGAATCAAATTTATACGATTAATAAGATATATTCGGGAGCTCATCAACCCGAAAGTACTTCTGCTGGTGTTCGATATCCAACCGTAAATCAAGCAATTCTGAATGGAATCGAGTTAGGTTCAAACTTCTTGATGTATTATGGTCATGGTGGTCCTCGTAGTTGGGCGCAAGAACGAATTATAACAGCTGAAGAATTAACAAATTTATCCAATTTTAATGCAGCTTATTCACGTTTACCTATCGTCACAACTGTTACTTGTGATTTTACAATTTGGGATTTACCGCAATATAATTCTGCTGGTGAAGCAATGTTGAAAAATGCAAATGGTGGAGCGTTATCTATGATTACGACTAACCGTCCGATTGGAACAGGCTATGGAGATTCGATGAATAATTTTTTGATCGAACAATTTTTTAAGAAGGTTGGTGTAGAAAATCAAACAATTGGTAAAGCGCTTAATGAAGCAAAATTAAATTATTCTCCAAAACATACAAATAACAAAAGTGTAAGTATTCTTGGAGATCCGATGTTAGTAATTCATCGTCCGCAACAAGATATTGAAATATTAAGTATCAAAAATAAAAAAGATGTAGATGCCCTTGCAGGTGGTAAGATGCAAGCGTTAGATTTTATAACGATTACAGGTAAAGTAAATCAATTATCTAACACTTCTATTGATAATAATTTCAATGGGAAAATTGCGATTAGTTTGTATGAAAAACCTGAAACGAAAACCATTTTATCGGAGTCTGATTGGGCTGGAAAAACTTTCGAAACAGAAAATAAAACAATTTATAAAGGAACAGGAAAAGTTGAAAAAGGTGAGTTTACGATTCAATTTTATGTTCCGAAAGATATCAATTACGAGCTAGGAAATCGTAAAATAAAATTTTATGCTTGGGATGAGAAAGATGGTAAAGATGCATCGACTTTAAAAACAATTACGATTGAAGGAATTAATGAAGAAGGATTAAATGATGATGAACGTCCGCAGGGCAAGTTATATATGAATAATCTTCATTTTGCGAATGGAGGAATTACAGATCGTTCGCCTTATTTGGTTGGTTGTTTAACTGATAATTCAGGTATTAATGCAACTGGATCGAGTATTGGACACGATATTGTTGCAACGCTTGATGGAAAAGTGCAAGATGCTTATGTGTTGAATGAATATTATGATGGAGGTGATGCAAACCCATGTATCAATAAGAATTTTGAAGATTATCAGAAAGGACAAGTAATGTATCAATTGAAAAATCTTGAACTTGGTCAACATACTGTGAATTTAAAATTTTGGGATATCAACAATAATTCGAATACTGTAACGTTAGACTTTGTAGTAATGGAAAATGGAACAGGACAATTGCATATTGATAAATTGCTAAACTGGCCAAATCCATTTACTAAGGATACGTTTTTCCATTTTGAACATAATTGTGATTCTGAATTAGATGTAATGGTTCAGATATTTACAATTTCAGGAAAATTAGTCAAAACAATCCGAAAAACTGTTTCGGCAGAACCTTTTAGAGAAGGATATCGAACAGGTAAATATGCAATAGAATGGGATGGTTTGGATGATTTTGGCGATAAAATAGGAAAAGGTGTTTATATTTACAAGGTCAATGTGAAAGGTGTTGATGATACGGTTTGTAAAGGATCAGCCACCGCAGTTGAAAAACTTGTCATATTAAAATAAAAAACAAAAAGAAAAAATATAATCAATAATATAACGAATGAAAAAAATTACAGCAAGTTTATTGATTTTAGCATCGGCTTTTACCTATGCTCAAGATACAGGAGGAAATGATACTGGGAACGATTATACAAAATCTAATCCAATTTTGACTGGAGCTCCATTTTTAAGAATTTCTCCAGATGCACGTGCAGGTGGTTTGGGAGATCAAGGAGTTGCAACTTCTGCGGATAATTATTCTCAATTTTGGAATGCGGCAAAGTATTCTTTTGCTCCTGATTATTCAGGTGTAGCCTTTTCATATACACCTTATATGGGATCTTTGGTGAATGATGTATTTTTATTGAATGCAACTTATTATACTTTCTTAGGACAAGACGAACGTAGTACGTTAGGAGCAAGTATCTATTATTTCAAAATGGGAGATATAGAACTTAATGAAGATCATGGAGGTACAATTTATCCAATGGGAACTGCTAAACCAAATGAATTCTCAATCGATTTATCGTATGGTTTACGTTTAACAGACAATTATTCGATGGCAGTAACGGGACGTTTTATTCGTTCTGATATTTTTAATGGTGTTAATGATGCAACTGCTCAACCAGCAAATACATTTGCAGTTGATTTAGCAGGTTATTATCAATCAGAAACAATGGATACCAACAATTTTGAAGGTAAATTACGTGGAGGTTTCCAAATCTCTAATATTGGTCCAAAATTAGATTATTCAAACTCAGAAGATAATGCATCTTATTTACCTACAACATTACGTTTAGGTGTTGGATATGATTTCAAATTTGATGATTACAATAAAGTAGGAATTACAACAGAATTTTCTAAATTATTAGTTCCAACTCCAACATATGAGAAAGATGAAAATGGAAATCCAATTCCTGGAACTGGATATATTCCAAATAAAGGAGTAATGTCTGGAATTTTTAGTTCATTTGGAGATGCTCCTGGAGGAGGAAAAGAGGAGTTAAAAGAAATTATGTATTCTGTAGGTGCAGAGTATTCTTATAATGATGCTTTATTTATTCGTGCTGGTTATTTCCACGAAAGCCCAATGAAAGGAGATCGTCAACATTTGACATTAGGTTTAGGGCTAAAATACAATGCGTTTGCTTTTAATGCTTCTTACTTAATTCCAATGTCAGATACAAACAATGCTTTAGAAAACACATTACGTTTCGGTATTGCTTGGAATTTTGGAGGAGAAACACAAAATAGTTACGATTACTAGAAATCGTTAAGATTAAGTTATAATTGGCTAACCTTTTGGTTAGCCTTTTTTTATTTATTAACTTAAATCAAGTTTTAAATTAATAGTTAAAACTAATTTTACATCAATTAAAAAACTAAACTAATTATGTCTAACGTTGGATTAATTTTAGAAGAAAAAGCTGCTGATATAGGAAATTTTTTGGTGGGTAGATTATTACCATTTCGTCAAAAAAGACATGTCGGACCATTTGTATTTATCGATCATATGGGACCAACAAAAATGAAAGATTATCAAAATCTTGATGTAGGACCGCACCCACATATTGGTTTATCAACTTTGACTTATTTATTTGAAGGAGCGATTATGCATCGCGATAGTTTAGGAACTGAATTAGAAATTCAGCCTGGAGCTGTGAATTGGATGACTGCTGGTAAAGGTGTTGTACATTCTGAGCGAACTCCGGAATATCTACGTACAACAGAAAAAACATTACATGGTTTACAAATTTGGGTGGCTTTGCCAAAAGAATTAGAAAATATGGAGCCGAGTTTTGTTCATGTTGAAGCAGATAAATTACCAAATTGGTCGGACGAAAATGCTGATTATAGATTGATTGCTGGTAAGTTTGGTGAACATACTTCTGGCGTGCCTGTTTATTCCCCTTTATATTTTATTGAGATTAAAGCGAAAAATGATTTCAAAGTTTCTTTAGGTAAAGATTTGTATGGAGAATCTGCTTTGTATGTATTAGAAGGTTCTATCAAAGATGGAGGAGAGACATACGGAACAAAACAATTATTAGTTGCGAAAGAAGCTACTTTGTGTGAGTTCGAAATTACGGCTGGTTCTACCGTTTATATTTTTGGAGGAGAAGAATTACCGGAAGAACATTTTATCTTTTGGAATTTTGTAAGTTCTTCAAGAGAAACGATTGAAACGGCGAAGGAAAATTGGATTAATCATCGTTTTCCTAAAGTTCCTGGAGATGACGATTACGTTCCGATTCCGCAAGCTCAACAAAAATCTAAAATAAAAGAAAACGAAAAATAAATTGATAATGAGTGATATTAATGTAACATCAACTTCGACAGATAAAAATTATATTTCGAATATTAAAGCTGGGAAACACGAATTTAATGTAGATGAACCTTTAGATAAAGGAGGTTTGGATACAGCTGCAAAACCAAGCGAATTATTGGGAGCTGCATTGGCTTCTTGTACTTCGATTACATTGCAAATGTATATGAATCACAAAGAATTTGCTTACAAAAAAGTTGAGGTAGATGTCAATTTTGATATGATTACAACTGAGCCAATTACTTTTCAGCGTCATGTTATTATAGAAGGTGATTTCGATGAAAAACAACAAACAAGATTATTGAAAGTTGCAAATTCTTGTCCTGTACACAAAGTGTTAGAAAAAGGTCACGAAATAGAAACAACGATAGAGTTTATTTAATAAAAAAAACCACTTCATCTGAAGTGGTTTTTTTTATCTTAATATTTTATTTAGCTAATCCTGGTTGGATATCCAGAAATTCCTTTAATAACAATTTTCGGATTACGTTTCAATAAAACAATTAATTGTCTTAATTTTTCTGCATTATAATCTTCATTAAACATATCATCGTGCATTAAAATTACCAAATGATTTTTTTCGAATGTTTTATTTTGATCCAAACGATGTACAATTCCTTCGTAAATTTTTTCAGGCGAAGAAAGCTGATGATTGACAGATTTTTTTCCACTTCTTTCCCATTCATAATCCCAACCATAGATATAGTATTGATTTTTAGCCAATAAATCAGCTGCTGGAATTGCATTTTTTACTGGATCGTCTTTTTTGCGTTTGTTCAAACGCCATGTATTACGTGCAGGTAAACGAACCCAACGAGAATGTATGTCTAATACCACCTCATTTTTGCGAATATCTTCATAAACATTTTCTGGAACACTGTAAAAAGCTTTGTATTTGTTACGCGCATGCGAAAAAGTATGGTTAGCAATTTCTACATTTGGATTGGCTTTATAATCTTCTACATGTTGTTTCAAATCTTTCGTAAAAGCATTAAAACCAACTAAGAAAACCGTTCCTTTTACATTTTCTTCGGTTAATATTTTATTGATATTTTTACTTCCATTATATGGACCATCGTCAAAAGTTAGGTAAACATATTGTTTTGTCGAATCAATAGGATTTTTCCTTTCTTCTTTTGCAATAGTATCTAATTTCAAAACTGAAGAGTCAACTTTTACCGTATAAACAGAATCAACATCATTCTGCAAAATTTCTTTTGGTTCAGAAGAAGTTGTTGTTTGATTTTGAATAGGATTATTTTCGTTTTTACAAGAAAAAACAAAAAGTAAAGTTCCAATTGCAAGAAAGCTTTTTAGATGTTTGTTGATAGCTAACATTGATTGTTTAGGTTTTGTGCGAAATTAATAATTTAATCTGATTTGAAATGTTAAATGATTGATGTTATTTGTCAGATTATTAAGTGTTTACGGTTTTTAATTGTTGTAAATATTGCTTAATAACTTGAATTACACCATCTTCATCGTTAGAAGGCGCTTTAAAATTTGCCACTTCTTTTACATTTGGATGCGCATTTTCCATTGCAAAACTATATTTTGCCAAATGTAACATCTCCAAATCATTCATAAAATCCCCAAAAACAATGATTTCTTCAGAAGAAATATCCAATTTATTCATCAAAGCTTGTAATGCAACTCCTTTGTTCGATTTTTTGTTCATTACATCTAACCATACTTCTCCAGAAACCACAACTTTTAATCCATATTTTTCAAAATCAACTAATTTTGGAAATACATTAAATTCTGTTCCATCAGCGTGATTTACTGCAATTTTAATGAATTGTTCATTTTCGATTTTAGTTAAATCATCAACCCAAATATTTTTGTCATAATAATTTTTAAAATATTCTAAAAAAGTTTCATCTTTCGATTCCACATAAGCTGCATTTTTACCAGCCAAAACAATATTTGCGCCTTCTATTTTACGCACTTCTTCTACGATTTCTTTTACAACAGACCAATCCAATTCGTCAACAAAAATTTCTTCACCTTTATAGGTAACATAGGTTCCGTTTTCAGCAATAATTGCCAATTCATCTTTTATATTTTCAAAATAAGAAATGATACTATAATATTGACGACCACTTGCAGGTACAAATGTGATGTTGTTTTCTTTTAATTCTTCGTAAATTTTATTGAATTCTGGACTTAACGAATGATTAGAACGTAACAGAGTTCCGTCCATATCTGTCACGATTAATTTTATATTTTGCATTGATTTTTCTTAAATAAAAAGGTCTCATAATTGAGACCTCAAAGTTAGTTATAAATTTTTGGTTTGTTCTTCTTCGTTGTTCACGTGCTTAGAATTTTATAAAAAAATAAGAAAATTGTTCAATAGTGTAACTTTTTCTCCATGATATTATCGAGTAGTTTAAGTATTATTCAATATAAGTTTGTGTAGAGGAGTGACAAAAAAGAAGTTAATGTAAAGAAACACCTAAAAAAGCTAATCAAAAAGAGTATAAACCACAATTTTATGCGTTCAAAAAATATAGAAAAAGAATCGAAACCTTATTCTCTCAGCTCTGTGATCAGTTTATGATTAGACCGAAATTGTGCCAAAACTTTCGGTGGTTTTAAAACCATAATTTTAGCCAAAATTACAACTTTAACCACTATTCAATATCTAAATAATTTATGTTTAATAGAAATAGAAATAGTAATAAGCTAAAAATTAATCTTGTCGAATAATGCTCGATGGGTATTAAATAATGTTTGTTTACATGTTATAATGTTATTTTATAATTTATGAACCCGTTTTAATTTTATCAATAAACCTGTCATTTCGAGTGGAATTCTGAAAGAATTTTGTATCGAGAAAAAGGTTTTTGAAGATAAAATTCTATTCTTGATACAATTTTTTTCAGCCTATCCTGAGTTTATCAAAGGGTTCAACAGGCTTTATAAGTCCTTTTTTTATTGGTCAATCTTAAAACATTCATTATTTAGTAGAATAACATTTGTTTCGTTTAGCTCTTTTCTATTTTGCCCTATAAAATTTTTTAATTTTTCGGCAGTGTCCACAAGTTCAAGGCAAACTGGATTTTTTTTAGATGGAATTTCTGAAATATTGAAACTTATCTTATCGTTGTCTAAATAACCAGCTTTTGCAATAAAAATATTGGCTTGTTCAATATTCATTTCTTTCGCTTTCTTTAAAAGTAATTGTCCCAAATTGTTGCTCCAAAGTCGTTGCCAAAAAGATTGTCCTTTGACTGTTTGTCCGTAGCCAAAATAAATTCTCATTACGTTTATATTGTTTGTATTCATATTCACAATTTTAAAGTTCATTTAATCTTTTTCCTTCGTGGTTCGAAAATCTTTTGTGCTTTGGTTCGCCAACCATTTGTTTGTTGTAAATGCTGTTATGTCCTGAAACTAAATATGCAACTACACAAGCAATTGCAACATACACTCCGCAATCAGCACCAAAAAGTTCAATTGCCATAATGCTACAAGCTAATGGCGTATTCGTTGCTCCTGCAAAAACGGCAACAAATCCCATTCCTGCTAAAAGTGCTGTTGGCAATGGAATGAAATAACTTAATGCGTTACCTAAAGTTGCCCCAATGAAAAACAGTGGAGTAACTTCTCCACCTTTAAAACTTGCTGCCAATGTGATGATGGTAAAAATCATTTTCAAGGCAAAATCATACATAGGTAATTGTTCTTCAAAGGACTGAACAATTGTAGGAATACCTAAGCCAATGTATTTTGTTGTGCCTATTGCCCAAACTGCAAGAGCAACAATAACACCGCCTATCAAAGGTCGGAAAGGTGGATACTCAATTTTTGATTTGAAAATAGAACTTGCCTTATGTATTGTTTTACTAAATGTTGCTGAGCATAATCCAAAAATAATTCCTGCAATGATTGCGTAAATGATATTTAAAAAAGAGATGTCGGGAACAAAATTGATGTAGTAATGAGTATGGTGTGTTTGCCAAAGTTTCGTAACTAAGTCTGCGAAAATAGCGGCTGCAAATGCGGGAAAAATAGCATCGTATTTTAATCGTCCGATTAAAAACACTTCTAAACCGAAAATTGCACCTGCCAATGGTGTACCAAATACAGACCCAAAACCTGCGGAAATGGCTGAAATGATTAAAATTTTTCGCTCGCTTTCAGAAAGTCGGAAAGGTTTACTGAATTGGTCGGCAATTGCACCCGCCATTTGTAGAGCTGTTCCCTCACGCCCTGCCGAACCACCGAATAAATGTGTTACCACGGTTCCGATATAAACAAACGGAGCCATACGGAAGGGAATAATTTGTTTAGGGTCGTGAATGGTATCAAGAAGTAAATTGTTTCCTGGTTCAATGTCTTTGCCCAAATAATAATAAAGTAAGCCAATGAAAAAACCACCAATAGGCAACAATGCAATTAACCATAAATGATTTTCCCGATAATTCGTAACCCAATCCAATGATTGAAGAAAACCTGCGGAAGCACTACCAACACAAAGTCCGATAAATAAGCAAATGAATGTCCATTTGAGGATGTAAGGAATAGTTGGATAACGTCTAAACAACGACCAAAGTTGTAAATTGATTTTTTTGCTGAATGATTTTTTTTGTTTTGTCTGCATAAACTACCTGATTAAATGTTAAACACTTAACTTAATCAGGCGTCATCAGCTTTTTTTATAGCGGTTGGGTAAGGAAGAACACCATTTCCTTTTTCGTCTGCTACTGTGGGTACGTCATATCCTCGTAGACTAAATTAGTAAAAAACTAATATAACCCGTAGTGCATTTGT
>NZ_DICC01000059.1:0-15335 GCF_002415215.1 Empedobacter sp. UBA5036 | reverse complement strand
CTCCTAGAAACTTATTATTTAAATATGGAAAGTTCAAAAATCCTAATGATTTTCCTACATTTCAAATTAATCAAAATAATTATACAATAATATTAAATAAAAACACTACTTTTAAGTGTTCATAACAAGTGGAAGATTACAGATGCTGCCCCCAAACAATCCCACTAATCATCAACAATAAAAAGTAAAATATCTTTTTCATACGTCTTTCGTCAACTATTTTTAGAATAACGCAATTTACTTTAGAATATTCTATCAACCATAATGTTTCTAATTTTCGTGAGATAAACTATCTTTGCAACCTGAAAATTTGATTAAGATGTCTTTAGAACAAGAAATAAATAAAAGAAAAACCTTTGGAATTATCGCCCATCCCGATGCTGGTAAAACAACTTTAACAGAGAAGTTATTACTTTTTGGAGGCGCAATTCAAGAAGCTGGTGCCGTAAAAAGTAACAAAATTAAAAAAGGAGCAACTTCCGATTTTATGGAAATTGAACGCCAACGTGGTATTTCGGTTGCTACTTCAGTTTTAGCATTCGAATATAAAGGAAAAAAGATTAATATCTTAGATACGCCTGGTCACAAGGATTTCGCCGAAGACACTTTCCGTACACTAACTGCCGTAGATTCTGCGATTGTGGTAATCGACGTTGCAAAAGGGGTTGAGGAACAAACAATCAAATTGGTAGAAGTTTGTCGTATGCGCAAAATTCCGATGTTGGTTTTCATTAACAAAATGGACCGCGAAGGAAAAGATGCGTTTGATTTAATGGACGAAGTAGAACAAAAACTAGACTTACAAGTTACACCACTTTCTTGGCCGATTGGTATTGGAGCAACTTTCAAAGGAATTTATAATATTTGGGAGAAAAACATCAATATTTTTTCTGGAGATAATAAACAAAAAATTTCTGAAACAACGAAAGTTGAGGATTTATCAAGTCCAGATTTAGACACATTAATTGGAACAACTTACGCCGAAAATCTTCGTAATGAGATTGATTTAATTGACGGAGTTTATCCAGAATTTGATATGCAAGAATATATGGACGGAAATTTACAACCTGTATTTTTCGGTTCTGCTCTTAATAATTTTGGTGTTCGCGAATTGTTAGACGCTTTCGTTGATATTGCACCAACACCACAATCTAAAGAAACAGATTTGAGAATTGTCGAACCTTATGAAAATAAATTTTCTGGCTTCGTGTTCAAAATTCATGCGAATATGGATCCGAAACACCGCGACCGTTTAGCCTTTATCAAAATCGTTTCTGGTAAATTTGAACGTAATACCAACTATTTCCACGTTCGCCAAGGTAAAAACATGAAATTCGCTGCGCCAAATGCTTTCTTTGCTGATAAAAAAGAAGTGGTTGATGAATCGTTTGCGGGTGATATCGTTGGTTTACACGATACAGGAAACTTTAGAATTGGTGATACGTTGACAGAAGGTGAAAAATTTTCTTTCAAAGGAATTCCAGCTTTCTCCCCAGAACATTTCCGTTACATCAACAATGCTGATCCAATGAAAGCAAAACAATTGGAAAAAGGAATTGATCAATTAATGGACGAAGGTGTTGCGCAGTTATTTACATTAGAAATGAATAATCGTAAAGTTATCGGAACCGTTGGTGCACTGCAATATGAGGTTATCCAATATCGTTTGGAGCACGAATATGGTGCAAAAGCAACGTACGAACCTTTCTCTGTTCACAAAGCGTGTTGGGTAGAAGTTGAAGATGAAAAATCAGAAGAATTCTTAGAATTCAAACGTGTTAAACAACGTTATTTAGCAAGAGATAAATTCAATCAATTGGTATTTTTAGCAGATTCTGCTTTTACAATTCAAATGACGCAAGATAAATTTCCGTCAGTGAAATTACATTTTGTAAGTGAGTTTTAAATTTTGATCAGATAATTGAATTAACCAACTGAAATATTTTTTAGAAAAAATCTAAATGAAAAAGATCATATTAAGTTTAACATTGATTTCAGCGTTTGCAGTAAATTCAAAAGCACAAGATTTGAAATCAATTTTTGGAACATTAAAAAAAGAAGTCGAAAAAGTAAACACTCAAACGACAACACAAAATAATTCAACAGTAAAAGTTGATTCAATAAAAGTTGTAAATGGTTCAACAGAATCTAAAACAATTTCTGCAGAATCCTTAACAAAGTTAAATGGTTTATCTAACGCAACTGTTGCCTCTGGATTGAAAGAAGCTTTGTCATTAGGATTAACGGACGGAATAAAATCATTGGGTCAAAAGAATGGTTTTTATAATAATTCAGTTGCAAAAATCTTGATGCCAGAAGAATTACAAAATGTAGAAAAAACTTTGCGTTCTTTAGGAATGGGAAGTTTGGCGGATAAAGGAATCAAATTATTGAATTCTGCTGCTGAAGATGCTGTTTCTGAAGCTGCTCCTATTTTCGTAAACGCTGTGACATCAATGACAATTACAGATGCGAAAGATATTTTATTAGGAGGAAATAATTCGGCTACCAATTATTTAAAACTAAAAACAACATCTGATTTAACAAAGGCTTTTCAACCAAAAGTGGAAGCGTCTTTAGGTAAAGTTAGTGCGGATAAAGTTTGGAATAATTTGATTACAAAATACAATACGTTAACTGGAAATCAAATTGATCCAAACCTGAATGCTTATGTAACACAACAAACAATAAATGGTGTGTTTAACATGGTTGCAGAAAAAGAAGAAGGAATTCGCGGGAATAAAGCTTTGCGTACAACATCGTTGTTACAACAGGTTTTCGGAGCGCAAGATAGTAAGAAGTAAAATACTTCTATTCAATCAAAAAAACTCGTTACAATTTGTAACGAGTCTTTTAGATGATAATTACTCTATAAAATAAGACCAAGGTATATCAAATCTTCCTCGTCTTTCTGCTACTTTAAGCTTTTCTCCTTCAAAACTTGAGTAATACTTTTTATAATCTACTTTTATCTCTTTTTCTATAAATGTATTGTTCCAATCTTCAATTATTAAATAATAACTACTACCTCCTTTACTATTTTTCTTAATTTTTTTCAAAATCTGAGTTTCATAAATTTGAGGAGTAGATTGATCATACTTACAATTAATGAATATAACAGAATAAATAGAAAATACTTCAATTAATATTATGATAAAAACATTATAAACAAAATTTTTCTTGTTGTAAATCAATATTTTAAATTGATTAAAATAATAGATTATTAAGATTAATAACGCTATAACACTCGAAGGAACCCATACATTTTTATAATCTAAGACATTGTAATCCATAGCAGTTCTAATGATTAATCCAAAACAAGATAACATAAAACCTATAGAAATTGTTGGAAGATTTGGTCTAATTTCAGGCTCAATTGAGATCAAACCTCGATAATATCTAACTAAAATGATGCAAAAAATAGGATAAACAAAAGATAAATAAATTAAAATTTCATTAAAAAACTGAAAAACTAATGTACTCAAACCTAAAATGCATCCAATAATATTAATTAATAAAGCCGTTCTTTTCAACGACTTTAAATCAGTAAATTTTTGTTCAATAATAACTAAATCTAAAAAATTCATAAAATCTAAAAATCCGCTCAATGAGCGGATTTTCTATTTGTAATAAAATATATCATTTCCTATTATGCCTCACAAGAAGAACAAGAAACTAAGTTTGCAACTAATTCCTTAGAAACTGATTGTGAACGCTGATAGTACAATGTTTTTACACCTAATTGCCAAGCTTCGATCATCAAACGGTTAACTTCTTTCACAGGTAAATCTGGTGGAATATTTAGGTTTAATGATTGCGATTGATCTACATATTTTTGACGAATCGCTGCTTGTTGAACAATTTCTAATTGAGAAATTTCTTTGAATGTTTTGAACACATCTTTTTCCTCTTTTGTCAATTGTTCTAAATGTTGCACAGAGCCACCATTCAACATGATTTCGCGCCAAATATCTTCGTTATCGATTCCTTTTTCTTGTAATAATTTAGTCAAATATTTATTCTTACGCATAAAGTTTCCTTTCGATAAACCTGCTTTGTAATAATTTGAAGCAAACGGTTCAATTCCTGGAGAAGTTTGTCCTAAAATCGCAGAAGAAGACGTAGTTGGTGCAATTGCACAAGTTGTTGTATTACGACGTCCGTAACCTTTTAAAACTTCTGGTTCACCATAAATACGAGCTAATTCTTCCGAAGCTTTATCTGCTTTAGATTGAATATGCTTGAAAATTTCTGTTGTACGTAATTTCGCTTCCATTCCTTCGAAAGGTATCATGTTGCGTTGTAAATAAGAGTGCCACCCTAATACACCTAAACCTAAAGCACGGTGACGTTTTGCAAAACGATTAGCTGATGCTAAATAATGATTTCCTTCTGTTTTTTCGATGAATTCTTGTAAAACTGCATCTAAAAAGAAAATTGCTAAACGTACTGCCTCAGTATCTTTCCATTCATCGTATAACTCTAAGTTCATAGAAGATAAACAACAAATAAATGATTCATCAGCAGATGAAGGCAACATAATTTCTGAACAAAGATTAGAAGCATTAATTGACATTCCTAAATCTTTGTAAACCTGTGGTTTATTTTTATTTACGTTATCTGTAAAGAATAAATATGGTAATCCTTTTTCTTGACGAGACTCTAAAACTTTCGCCCAAATTTGACGTTTATCCGCATCTCCATCAATCATTTCTTGCATCCAATAATCTGGTACACAAACACCATAAAATAAATTCTGAATTGAACTTCCTATCGATTTAATTTTCAAGAATTCTTCGATATCATCATGGTCAATATCCAAATAAGCCGCAAAAGCTCCACGACGTGTAGAACCTTGAGAAACCACATTCATCGCAGAATTGAACAATTCCATAAACGAAACAGCTCCACTACTTTTTCCGTTATCTGTAATCGCCGCTCCACGCTCACGCAATTCACCAAAATAACCAGAAGTACCACCACCGATTTTAGTTTGCATAATAACTTCTCCTAATTTATGCGTAATTCCTTCAATACTATCTGGAATATGAACATTGAAACAAGAAATTGGTAAACCACGCTCTGTTCCCATATTTGCCCAAATTGGAGATGATAAACTCATCCAACCTCTTTCTATCATTTCTTTGAAAGATTCTTGCAATTCTGGTTTGTATAAACGTTTTGCAGCCGCAGCTGTGATACGATCTATAGCTCCTTCAACTGTTTCCCCTTTCAATAAATAACCTCTATTCAAAATTTGTTCAGATTCAGAGTTTTTCCACCATAATTTTGGTGCTTCACCGTCAAAAAATATATTTTGAATGTCGTCGTGTGGTATTGGATTGTCCATAGCTTTAGAATTTATAATGATGTGATATTGTTAAATAATTTTATTTATAGTTGTGTTTTTGATAAAAAGTTTCGGCGGTTTAAAATAAATCGTCTGCCGAAATACTTTTGTCATGTTTAGTATAATCTACTGGTCTTTTTGCGAAAAAATCGTCTAAACTACTCGCAAAAACTTCTTCCTCAAACCAAGCCATCGGTTTATACTGTTCTTGGGAAATATGAAATATTTTTTTGTATCCAATTTTAGCAATTGCTTCATCAATACGGTATTTCATATAGTTTAATAAATCTGCTTTTGAGTAATAACCAAATTCTCCTTTCTCGAAAATCCAATCTAACATCATTTCTTCTTGGTCAATATAACCACGAACAGCAGTTTCTACCCAATTTTGATCTAATTCCTCTGGTAATAAACCTTCTTCACGAATTTTATTAATCAAATAAATCCCAGCATTTGCGTGAATTTGCTCATCTGTAGATGTCCAAGCAATGATGTTTGCTGTATTTTTCATTAAACCATCAAAACGTGTAAATGCCAAAATATTTGCAAATTTCGAGAATAACGAACTATCTTCGATTACCAATGCAAAGAACAATAATTTCTCTACAATTGATTTGTTCTCGTCACGCATAATTTCTCCAACAAACGTATTATAACTTTTGAAAATTGGATTTTGTAAGGCTACATTAAACTCATCTAAATAACCATTTACCTCCAAAATACGCGAATACGCTTCACTATGTCTAAACTCACATTCTGCAAAAGTAGCACCTAATCCATTCAATTCTGGCTTTGGAAAATAATGATACAAATCTCCCCAGAATCCTTTTACCGTTACCTCTACTTGCGCAATTGATAAAATAGAACGTTTGTGAATTTCGCGTTTCGCATCATCTAAATTGGCATGATAGTCTTGGATATCTGAAGTAAAATCTACTTCTCCGTGTACCCAATATGCTTTTTGGATTGCTTCTGTAAAGGTTAAAATTTCAGGATATTCAAATGGTTTATAATTTACCCTTTTATCAAAAATAGACATAGTTTTTTGGACTTTTTAGATTAATAAACTTTGGTAAAAACGAATTCTTTCATCAAAATAAATGAAGTTGGTTCTTTTATTTTATTTAGAAATTTGAACCTCAATAGGGTTACATTTTCGTTTCAATTACTCATCGATTCTTTCAAAATTAAGATAAGATTTTACAATTAAAAATTTTGTAATCTTAAAAATTAAAAAGGTTATCAACAAGTTGTTAATTATTTGATTATTAATTAATTATTTTTGAATTTTTATTCGTTATAATTTAATAATTTTTATCAAAATAACAACTATAACTTGGATTAATTTTCTATAATTTAACAAAAAAAATAGGCAAGCCTTGTTGTAGACTTGCCTAAAGAATATGATTAAATTCTAAATTTTATCTTGCAATATTTACTGCACGTGTTTCACGAATTACAGTTACACGAACTTGACCTGGATAAGTCATTTCGTTTTGAATTTTATCCGAAATTAAGAACGATAATTCAGCTGCTTTTGTGTCATCAACTTTATCACTTTCTACAATCACACGCAACTCACGACCAGCTTGAATCGCGTATGCTTTTTCTACACCATCAAAGTTAAGAGCCGTAGCTTCTAAATCTTTCAGACGTTGCATATACGATTCCACAACTTGACGACGAGCCCCTGGACGAGCACCAGAAATTGCATCGGCAACTTGTATAAGTGGCGAAATTAAAGAAGTCATCTCTATTTCATCGTGGTGAGCTCCAATTGCATTAATTACGTCTGGATGTTCTCCATATTTCTCTGCCCATTGCATCCCCAAAATTGCGTGAGGCAATTCAGATTCTTGCTCCGGAACTTTACCAATATCGTGTAATAAACCTGCACGTTTCGCTAACTTAGGATTTAACCCTAATTCTGCAGCCAAGGTTCCTGCCAAATTTGCCACCTCGCGAGAGTGTTGTAACAGGTTTTGACCATAAGAAGAACGATATTTCATTCGTCCAACAATACGAACCAAATCTTTGTGTAAACCGTGAATTCCCAAATCTAAAATTGTTTTCTTACCAACTTCGATAATTTCATCCTCAATTTGTTTTGTTGTTTTTGCCACAACTTCCTCAATACGTGCTGGGTGAATACGCCCATCCGTTACTAAACGGTGCAAAGATAAACGAGCAATTTCACGACGAACAGGATCAAAACATGAAAGAATAATCGCTTCTGGCGTATCATCAACAATCACTTCAACTCCTGTAGCAGCTTCTATTGCACGAATATTACGTCCTTCACGACCAATGATACGTCCTTTGATTTCATCAGATTCAATGTTAAACACAGAAACTGCATTCTCTATCGCTTGCTCTGTTCCGATTCGTTGAATAGAAGAAATCACAATTTTACGCGCTTCATTTTTCGCATCCAATTCAGCCTCTTCCATAATTTCTTGGATATGAGCTTGTGCTTTCGTTCTTGCTTCGTCTTTCAAGACTTCAATCAATTCAGCACGTGCTTCATCAGCAGAATAGTTTGAAATTTTCTCAAGGATTTCTACTTGTTTTTTGTGCATCGTATCCACTTCTTTTTGCTTAATGTTAAGCTTCTCTGTACGTGCTTGTATATTTCCTTTCTCAGATTTAATCTGATCTTTTTGTTTCTGAATTTCTGCTAAGTCCGTTTTGATTCTCTCTTCACGTTCTTTTACTTTAAGCTCAGCATCAGCTACTTTTCTTTCACGTTGATTAACAACTTCTTCGTGTTTAGATTTTAATTCTAAAAATTTTTCTTTGGCTTGAAAAATTTTCTCTTTTTTAATGGCTTCACCATCTTTCTCAGCATCATTAATCAAATTTTGTGCTTTGCGAGTTGCTTCGTCAATCAGTTCTTGATTCTGTTTATCAACTGATTTTTTTGATAAGAAATATCCCACCGCTGCACCTATGATTAATGTAACAATTGCAATAATTATTGTCATAATTGGGTCCATAGATTATGTAATGTTTATATATAAAAAAACCTACATTAGTAAAGTATGTTTTGAGTTAACTCCTGTAAACAGGATTTGAGTTAGTCCGTCAGTCAAGTATCCGCTGTCAAATAAATGAACCTAAAAGGTTGCGGCCCGCTTTCAGAACGGTGTTCACTCGGTAACAAAACTAGTGTTGAGTTAACCAAAATAGCTAGAACTAATGTAGGAATATTGTTTAGTGGACAGTTTCACAACTGTCAGAACTTCTCTTATTTTGCGATTGACTGATCAATCAATTCTAATAACTTCGAAATGCGCTCTGTTGTCATTTCTTCGTTATCTTTCACTTGCTTTTTCAGCTTTGCTTCACGTAAAGCTAACTGAATTGTCACCATTGCAAGCGCGTCTTGTTTGTCAGAAACAGCGTACTTTTGTTCAAATTGTTTCAAAATACCATTTATTTCTTCTGCACAAGAAAGTAACATTTCTTCCTCGTCAGAATTAATCGTCATTGGGTAATGACGTGAAGCAATTTTTATCTCAATTCGTTGAGTTGACATTCTTTTATTAATTATTAGTTTTAATTTGAGCGATGCACGTATCGACTTCTTTTATTAATTTGTTCATTCTTTGCTTCATCATTTGTTTGTACTCCTGATTTCCGCTCATTGCATTAACGACTTTTAATCGTTTTACCTCCTCATTTAAATTTAAGTTATTCGCTTGCGAATCTCTCAATTTATTTTTCAATCGGGCATTTTCTTCTTTTAGAGAATTGATTTCATTTTGCAATTTTTCCAATTCTTGTATCGAGTTTTCAGCGCCCTTCAATATATCTTTATAATTCCCAAGTTGGCCTAAAACACTTAAAACTTTGTTTTCAAGTTCATTAAATTTTACCATTTTTTCCATCTCCTGAGAATTTCAATTATTCTAGCTTCTATTGCAAAAATAGTATTTTTTTACTTCTAATCAATACAAAAACCTAAATATTATCAGTTTTTTCTTATTCATTTGACAAATAGAGATTTACTTACATTTTTTGTTTCGTTTCTCTATTCTTCACTACTTTTACAACATACTTGATACTAAAAAACAAAAACAATACCGAAAGAATAGTTGGCAGAAATTGACAGAAAATAATCAAAATTGATTTGAAATAATACATTCCATCTTTCCAACTTTGTTTTAACTCATATCCTAAGTTGATTTCTCTATAAGCTTTCAAATCAGTTTGTGGTAAAATATTCGTTACAACTCGTGGTTCTTCTGATAATTGATACGCAATAGTCGCATAAGAAGTCGCATCATTTATCAACGCTTTATTCACTTTATTTTCGATATGTTTCGAGATTTTCATTGCTTTATTGTTTTCATTTTTCAACTCATTTTCATATTTCTCAAAGGTCATTTCTTCATTATTAATCAAAATATGATCGATAATAATTCCTTTATCCACTGCAAATTTGACATGCTCACGCAATTTATTTGACGGAACTTTCAATTCAATCAAATAAGAACGTTGAATTTTGTCTATTTTCTTAACGCTTTCTTCAGATAATTCAACTATATCCGAATCTAAAATTTGATTAATCATTTCACTATTCAAAACAAATCCATTCAACGAAATCGCATTTTCTTCGATTTGAACCGCATCTTTCATCGCATCTTTTACTTTCATTTCGATCAACGCATTCGATTTAAAAACCTTCCCTTCTACTTCTAAATTTGCAGCATTAGAAACCGCAACTTCTTCTTTGCATCAGCAGCCAATTCTGCATTACTTTCTGAACCTTTGTATTCATTACAACTTACGATAGAAGCAACTATAAAAAGTGCTAAAATAATTTTTCTCATGATGATGTTTTTTATGTTTGATTTTAAAATTACTTTCATCATTTCTCAATCATTCACTAAAATCCTTTTCTTTTACTTGTTTATTATTTTACAAATACAAAATATTGATAATCATTTATTTAATTTTATTTTACAAAAATTTATCTCCAAATAATTTTCAGAAATTCAAAAGATTAAGGAGGTTTGTAAAAGATTTAATTTACTTTTAACTGATTTGTTAATTATTGAAAAGAAAAAATGAAAGTGATTAAGCCAATTTTCCTAAACTTATTACTAAGTTCTGTTGTTTTTGGACAACGATCAGAACAACCAAAATCTGAAACATATCCAAAAAACATCTTCCAAAATCCTTTAGAAATTACCAATTATTTAGCTGGTAATTTTGGAGAATTACGTGCCAATCATTTCCACGCTGGGCTTGATATCAAAACTCAACAACGAGAAGGTCTGAAAGTAAAAGCGGTTGGAGACGGTTACATTTCTCGCATTAATATTTCGCCAACAGGTTATGGAAATGCACTTTATATCGATCACCCAAACGGATATACTTCTGTTTATGCCCATTTGAGAGAATTTACGCCCGAATTGCAAGAATATGTGCGCAAACAACAATATGCAAACGAAACGTTTAAGATAGAATTGCATCCAAAACCAAACGAACTTCCTGTAAAAATGGGCGATTTGATTGCTCTTTCTGGAAATTCTGGAGGTTCTGGAGGTCCACATTTACATTTCGAAATTCGTGATACCAAAACAGAAGAACCAATTAATCCTTTTTACTTCGGTTTTGATTTACCTGATACTCGAAAACCATCTATTTTAGGCCTATATGCTTATCCAATTTATGGCGATGTGAATCAAAAAACCAATCGTGTTGTTGTGGTAAATGGAGGTACAATTTCTGCCTCTGGCGCAATAGGTTTTGGTGTAAAAGCCTATGACAAACACAATGGAGCAGAAAATAACAATGGAGTTCATCAAATTAATATTTATGTGAATGATGAACCGATTTATACGTTTACTTCTAATCGTTTTTCGTTTGATGAAGCTCGAGCTATAAATACAGTTTGCGATTATGGCGATATTCAGAAAAATAATAGTTGGGTGTATCAAGGATTTGTGAAAGATGGGAATCCTGTCAGAATGTATTCAAATCTAAAAAACAATGGAATTTTAGAGCTTGAAGAAGGAAAATCGTACAAAGTAAAAATTGACGTTTCTGATTATGCAGGAAATTTATCTTCGCAATCTTTTACAGTTAATGGAAAAGCATTTGTAGATTCTGCAAAACTTACTGAAACAAATCCAATGTTGTGGAACAAAGAAAATCATTTCAAATCTGATGGAATCGAAATATTTTTCCCTAAAAATATTTTTTATGAAGATTTTGATTTAGCTTATAAATTCTCGAATGGTAAACATTGGGTGGGCGATTATTATATACCAGTTCATCAAACTTACACGTTAGCAATAGAACCGACTACTGACATTCCAACAGCGCAATTGGACAAAGCTGTTATTGTACGCGAATATCAAAAAAGAGGTGCTTGGAAAAAAGATTATTTAACAACAGAGCTCAAAAATGGAAAGCTTGTTGCAAATCCAAAAGATTTTGGTGTTTTTTCTATTTTAATTGACAATACTAAACCGACAATTACTCCGTTAAATATCAAATCAGATAGTCAATTTACTCAAGCTAATGCTATTATCAAATTTACAATTGATGATGCACAATCTGGGATAAAAGATTATAAAGCTTATATCGATGGTAAGTGGGTTTTAGCCGAATATGATCAAAAAATTAAACGATTATCAATTAATTTGAACAAAGAACAGATTTCGGTTGGCAACCATCAATTAGAATTAAACGTGAAAGATGAAAAAAACAACACTGCAACATACTCTACAACATTCAAAAAGATTTCTTAGTACCATAAGTTTATCTCTTTTGGGTGGAATTTTATTTGCTCAAACTGCGCAAATTAATGGTAAAGTTGTCGACGAAAATAGAATTCCAATTAGTGAAGCTGAGATTATTGTCAACGATCAATCTTATTTTACAGATCAAAATGGTAATTTCAAAATTGATATTCCATCAAATTCTTCCGTTACCGTAACTTTTAACAACAATGGTTATCATTCGTTTGCACAAACTTTTACGCTAAAAGATAAAAACAAGAAAGAGATTTTTGTTCAATTAGTTCCTGATCAAACCAATGCAATCGAATTAGGTGAAGCAACTATTTCTTTTCAATCCAATAAAAATAAACCTTTGCAAAGTACCGTTTTGAGTGCTGCGCAAATGCAACAAGGACCAAGTTTGACTGGCGGAGTTGCCGATTTATTGAAAACATTGCCTTTCGTAAATTCGAATACAGAATTAAGTTCGCAATATATGGTTCGCGGAGGAAATTATGACGAAAATTTAATTTACGTTAACGGAATCGAAGTTTATAAACCTCAATTGATTCGTTCTGGCGAACAAGAAGGTTTAGGTTTTGTAAATCCTGCGATGACGCAATTTATCAACTTTTCTGCTGGTGGTTGGGAAGCAAAATACGGCGACAAAATGTCTTCTGTTTTAGATGTTACCTACAAACGCCCAACAAAATTTGAAGGACAATTAGAAGCAAGTTTAATGGGCGGAAGTTTGACATTAGGCGGAGGTTCTAAAGACAAAAAACTTTCGGCAATTGTTGGAGCGCGCTATCAAAACAGAAATTTAGTGTTGAATACCTTAAAAGGTGATACCAATTTCAATCCCGAATATTACGATGTACAAGCCAATATCAATTATAAATTAAATGATAAATGGAATGTTGCATTTTTGGGGACAATGTCACGTTCGCGCTACGAAATGTTTCCTGTAAAACGTGATATGTACATCAACACAATGGATACTCCGTTGTTGCTAACTGTTTTTTATGACGGAAAAGAGGATGATAAATTTGCGACAGAAACAGGAAGTTTATCATTTACATATCAACCAAATTCTAAAGTAGATTTAGGGTTAGACCTTTTTGCTTATCATTCGAAAGAGCGCGAATATTTTGATATTCAAGGTTCTTATTTCATTTCCGAAGTAGACGAAAAAGGCCATGCTACTTCTACGAATGATGTTGGTTCGCAAATCGATCATGCACGAAATAATTTTGATGCGTTGGTTGCTGGAATTCAACACAAAGGAAAATATAAAATCAATGGAAACAATGATATTGAGTGGGGTGCAAAATTTCAACAAGAAGATATTCGTGATTTATTAGGTGAATGGCAAGCAATCGATTCGACAGGATATGTTGTGAATCCAAATCCAGGAAATGGTTTGAATTTAAGTTATTATGTGAATTCTAAAAATAATTTAAAAACCAATCGTATTTCAGGTTACGCACAATATACAAGCAAATTTATGTGGAATGATGCGAAAGTAATGTTCAACGCTGGTGTACGTGCAGCTTATTGGGATTTTAACGAAGAAACAACTGTTTCGCCTCGTGCTCAAATCGCTGTTAAACCAGATTGGGAAAGCGATATGTTGTTCCGTTTTTCGACAGGTATTTATTATCAACCTCCCTTCTATCGCGAAATTCGTCGTTTAGATGGTTCTTTGAATAACAAAGTAAAATCGCAACAATCAATTCATTTTATATTTGGAAACGATTACGAATTCAAATGGATGGATCGTCCGTTCAAATTAACAACTGAGGTTTATTACAAAATCTTAAATGATTTGAATCCGTATTATGTAGACAATGTGAGAATTCGTTATACGGCAGATAACAACTCCAAAGGTTATGCGTATGGACTTGATATGCGTTTATTTGGGCAGTTTGTTCCTGGTATAGATTCTTGGTTCTCGGCTTCGTATGCGCGAGCTTATCAAAATATTGATGACAGAGGAAATATTCCATTACCAACAGATCCTCGTTTCAAATTATCTGCATTTTTCCAAGATTATATGGAGTTTTTACCATCTTTCAAAGTGAATGTAAATTTGATTTATGCTTCTGGTTTACCAAACGGAGCACCACAATTTGCAGATCCTTACCAATACCAAACAACGTTGACAGATTACAAACGTGTTGACATTGGTTTTGTGAAAGAATTGATCAATCAAAAAGAATTGAAACCATCAAAAGGAACATTCTGGAGTAATTTCAAAGAAATTTCGATTGGTGTAGATGTTTTCAATGTGTTTGATATTAAAAACGAAATCAGTAATTCATGGATTCGCGACGTAAATTCGAGTGCAGTTTACACAATGCCAAATTATTTGACAGGACGTTTCTTGAATGGAAAGATTAATTTTAAGTTTTAAAACTATTCAAAATTAATATTAGGATAAATTAATTCTTATTAATAATGGATTTTCAAAAATATATCGGTTACATCATCATTCCAATTATATTTATTTTTTCAATTTCACCTATTTTTTTCATGAACAAGAAAATAGGTAAAATAAAATATTTAAAGACTTATAGTTTTATATTTTGGTTATTTTCATTTTTACTATTTTTCATATCATTAAATGAAATCTTTGAAAATCAAAACTAAAAAGGTTTTACTTTTTTCAATTTTTATAAAACTTTAGAATATTATTTTTTATGGATTTTACTTCCATTTTGGATATTTCCAATTTCAATTATATCAGGAATACTAACTCCATTTATTTTATATTTAAAAAGTAAGAATAATAAAAGAAACAAAGTATACTAACCCGTTGTGCATTTTAAATAATTTGAGTTTTTAGCTTATTAATATTTCGATTAAAGTATGTTTTATTAATGTACTGAACCACAGTAAGTGCAGTAATTTTAGCTAAAATTCTGGTTTTAAACCCTTCGAAAGTCTTTGCATAATTTCGTCTAATCATAAACTGATCACATAGTTGAGAAAATAAAGTTTCAATTCTTTTTCTATACTTTTTGAATGGATAAAACTGAGGTTTGTAATCTTTTTGATTGGATCTTTTCGATGTTTCTAATCGTATATTAGCTTCATTAAATAAGTCAATTTGAATTGTTTGCGACAAATAGCCTCTGTCACCAAGTAGCACACAATCTGATAGTTGAGATTTTATATCTTTCAAAAAATGAATATCATGAACAGATGCGGGACTAATATCAATACTCTGGAAAACACCAGTTAAAGAA
>NZ_DICC01000043.1:0-13449 GCF_002415215.1 Empedobacter sp. UBA5036 | reverse complement strand
ACTTTAAGAGACAGTCCTAAAAAAGTTCAAATTTTGAACTTTTTTTTAATTTGTATAATAGTTATTATTCTCTAAAAAATTATAACCCAAATCATAATATTGTATTGGTTCATTTTTAAACTTTATTTGAAAGCGTTGATGATCCGTTTGCAATGATTCTAAACTTTTTGGGTTAAAATATTTGTGCTCAGAATCCCAATAATAATTAGGTCTAAAATTGTTTATTTTTATAGTTTTAGATGTAAATTTAAATGGATTTGTTTGATGTTTCATCAATTCTGTCCATAAATAGAACATCTGATAATTACTAAAATCTTCTCCATTTTCTGTTTTATAAAAATAAAGAGGGTTTTGAATTGAAAAATAATTTTGAGATTGATACGGTTTTTTATCTTCCAAATAATAATCCATCAATCGTAAAATATCTAATAATTGTTTAACTTTCGGTGGTCCATCATTTAAATAGAATGAAATTTTCTTGATTACTTTTTCGTCTTTTACAAAGACTAATTCTTCGTAATTACCATCTGTTGCAAGCCTTTCATATTTATTTGGTAAATTCTTAATATCAATCTGATTTAATATTTTTTTAAAGTAATTAAAATATTCCTTATTAATTTTGCCTTTGTAAAGACCTTCTATATTTGTAAATTTTTCACCATCATATATAAAAGTCCCATCAGCCTCTATTCGATAATTATAAATAGGACAAGTTCCATAACAACCACTACTTGTAACGATTATTGCATCAAATTTGTTTTGATAAACTTGTTGTGCTTTTTCTTTAACAAGCATAAAGTTTTCGAAGTAAATAGTATCATTTGTAAATTTCTTTATTTCACCATACTCGATATCTTGTTTTGTTAGTGTATTGTACCAATAAATAATGGAATCTTTAATAATGAATTTTGTCTTATAACCTAAATAATTATTTTTTTTTGTTTTTTTATTATAATTGTGAAATTGATTAGCGTCAAACAATGTATCATTTTGAAAAGTGTATAAAACATTAGGTTTGAAAAAAAAATCAGGAGGAGGTAAATCTTCATCTATCATAGTTTCTTCAGGATAATATTCTTTTATCCAATTTCCTTGTAAAGCATTATTAGCTTTACCATCAAAGGAATTGTGACAACTTGTGATAATTATTAATAGTAGAATATATTGGCTTAATTTATTCATTTTAAACTTTATTTAAATAAATATAGTGATTATTAAAAATAAAAAAAGCAACTTTTAATAAGTTGCTTTTATATATTAATGAGAATGTACATGCATTGAAACGGTTAAATAAGCGAGAATAAAACCGACTAAAATAGAACCAAACTTCTTCAAATTAAATTTATGTCCTTCATTACTTTCAAATAAGATTACTGTAGAAATGTGTAAAAATATTCCCGAAACAATTGCACTCATTTCCAAAGAATAATTAGAAATAATGGTATGTTTTCCTAAGAAATACCCCATTGGAGCAGCTAAAGCAAACAAGGTCATAAACAAAAAACGCTTTGCGTTCGATTCTGTATGTTGACATAATGCGCTAAACAAAATCATCGAAACTGGAATATTATGAACAAAAATTGCCCACATAAAATTGTGAGATTCAGCATTTGCAACAGGAATTCCTTCGATAATCGAGTGTAAAAATAATCCGCCAAAAATTCCAAAAGGAAATTGCTCTTTTTTGTGCAAATGAATATGTCCGTGCTCAACGCCTTTACTGATCGTTTCTAAAATATATTGCACAACAACACCTAATAAAACAAACAATCCAATAGAATGATGGCTATGATTTTCGGATGGATGTCCATAGACTTGCGGTAAAATTTCTAAAACGGTCATCGCTAAGAAATATGCTCCACTAAAGGTTAGCAGTAGTTTTGAATTGTGTTTATTTTTGAGTAATATTCGAGAAAATAAAACTCCAATTAACACACTTGAAATTAAGATTAAACTTTCTTTCATTTGTTTAAAACTAGAATTAATCGGTCAGAAGTTTGTTCATCAAAAGCATCAAGATTATAATTTCCAAATACTTTATCTAAAATAAAACCTTCCGTTTCGTATATTTTTTTGAAATCGTTGAAATAAATTAAACGAACAAACTCTTCAAAATGAAATATTTCGCCTTTATCTGTGAAATCAATTTCTTTTTTGATAAAACCATTTTCGACAGATTTTGTGATTTTGAATAAAATTCCATCAATCAGCTTTTCCTCATAAGGAATCATTGTCGAAACTACTTTTTCTGCATTCAGATAATCTAAAACAAAGATTCCATGTGATTTTATTTGTTGTTTTACAGTTTCAAAAACTTTAAAATTATCTTCATAATTTTCAAAATAACCAAAACTTGTAAAAAGATTGAAAACCGCGTCAAATTCGTTTGGATGATAAACTTCGCGCATATCATGTTTTTCAAATTTTAAATATTCATTTTCAAATTGTTTAGCGTACTTGATACTTTCTTCAGATAAATCGATTCCCAAAACATCAAAACCTAATTTATTTAATGTAATAGCATGTCGTCCCTTTCCACAAGCTAAATCTAACACTTTTGCGTACTGTGGAAGTTGTAAATATTTCGTGATTTTTTGAATAAAATCTTCCGCTTCTGTAAGACTCCTGTTCTTGTATAAAATATGATAATATGGCGAGTTAAACCATTTTACAAACCATTGTAAATCCATTGTTGTTATTTTTGGCAATTTGGGCAAGTTCCTGTGATGACGCAATTGCAATCTTGCATCGAAAATCCTTCGGGTAAACTAATTTTTATTTCTTCTTTTAAGCAAATAAGTTGATTGCAAGTCGTGCAACGAAAATGAAAATGATCGTGATGATGCTCTGCATGCTCACAACATGTCTTGCACATTGCAAAATAATTTACGCCGTCATCTCCCACAACTTTATGCATCATTCCGTCTTCGCAAAAATTATTCAGAATACGATAAATCGTTGCTCTGTCCATTTTTCCTTGCAATTGTGTCTCAATTTGTTCCTGATTTAATGCAGTCGTACACGAATTGAACAAATCTATAACCGCTTGTTTGGTTGGTGTATTTCGTCTTTTCATTTCTTAATGCAAATATGTTGCAATAATACAAATTTTATGGGAAATAAAAAATCCTATTCGAAAGTGAATAGGATTTTTTTGTAAAGATAAATTTATTTCAGCTTCTATATTTTTATTTCTAATTCTGAAACAAGTTCAGAATGAATTTTTGTTAAAATTAAATTGATTTATTTAGAAATAGCTTCGCACTTTTCTTTCAACCAAGCTGTTTCTTTTTCGTCTAAGAATGGAGAAATTTTCTCGAAAACAAATTGATGATAGTTATTTAACCATGTAATTTCTTCGTTTGTCATTAAATTAACATCAATCAAATTTTTCTCAATTGGGAAAACTGTAATAATTTCGAATTTCAAGAAATCACCAAATTGAGTAGACATCGCTGGTTGAACAATCATTAGATTCTCGATTCTGATTCCGTATTCACCATCGCGATACAAACCAGGTTCGTTAGAAAGCACCATTCCAGCTTTTAGTGGAGTTAAATTCTCTTCTAAACGAATACTTTGTGGCCCTTCGTGTACACATAAGAAATGACCAACTCCGTGTCCAGTTCCGTGCCCATAATTGAAACCGTTTTCCCAAAGCGCTTTACGCGACAAAACATCTAACAAAGAACCACGAGAATTAACAGGAAAAATAGCTTCCGATAAACCAATATTTCCTTTAAGAACTAAGGTATAATCTGTTTTTTGTTGCGCCGTTGGTTCTCCTAACATCAATGTGCGTGTAATGTCTGTTGTTCCTTCCAAAAATTGAGCTCCAGAATCGATTAACAACATTTCTTTACATCCTAATGTATAAGCAGTTTCAGGTGAAGCAGAGTAGTGGTTCATTGCGCCGTGGTCTGCGTAACCACAGATTGTTCCGAAACTTGCACCTTTACAATTTTCCTGTTGCAAACGGAAAAATTTCAATTGCTCATCAACTGTAACTTCATTAATATTATTGTCGATATTTTCTTCTAACCAGATGAAAAATTTAGTCAATGCAACGCCATCTTTTACCATAGCATTTCTGAAACCTTCTTGCTCGATTTCATTTTTAACCGATTTTAAGTTTGTTACTGGAGAAGCAGCTAAATTAATAGTTGAAGAAGTAGAAATTGCTTCGTATAACGATTGATTAATTCGATTTCCATCTACCAATACATGCGATTTTTCGTTTTGTTTCTTTAAATAATCATAAATCGTTAAATAAGGTTGAATTGTAATTCCTTCATTTGCTAAAGCAGTTTTTGTTTCTGGAGTTACTTTCGCTTCATCTATAAATAAATACGCATTTTCTGTATCTACAGCAGCATACGAAATTGTCAATGGATTATAGTTAACATCATTTCCACGAATGTTAAACAACCATGCAATTTCGTCCAACGAATTCATAATGTAGACATTTGTATTCGCTTTTTTCATCTCATTGCGTACTTCCGAAATTTTTTCTGAAGCAGATTTTCCAGCAAATTTTACATCATAAATATAGAACGGATTTTCTGGTAAAGCAGGACGATCTTGCCAAGCTAAATCAATTAAATCAATATTTTTAACTGAAAGTTGATTGAATGAAAACTCATTAAAATTTTCTGCAAAAGCATTGTGTGCAAACATTTGAGGATTAAGTCCTACAACTTCTCCTTCTTTTAATTGAGAAATAATCCATTCGTTGATAGAAGGAGTTTCTGGCATTCTCATTTTCATCAACTCAAAAGTCGTGTCTTTTAATTGATCTTCTGCCTGAATAAAATATCTCGAATCCGTCCAAACAGCCGCTTTTTCTAATGTAACAACTGCAGTTCCAGCCGATCCATTGAAACCTGAAATCCATGTACGCTCTTTCCAACGATTTGGTAAATATTCGCTTCCGTGCGGATCTGTTCCAGGAATAATTGTTGCGCTAACTCCATTTTGTTTCATAACCTCTCTCAAAGCTGAAAGACGATCTGTGATTTTTTCCATTTTATATCGAATTCTAAAAAATTAAACTTTAATAGCCGAAAGGTACGAAGAATGTCGATGAAGGAAAATATAGAAATTAAAAAATATTATTAAGATTATTATCTGGTTTCATCACGATGTTTTTCTGATAAAACAGGTTCTGCAAAAGCAATAAATTCATTTTCTTGTAATTCGATTAATTTATCAAAAACAGATTTATAATTTATTTTTAAAGGAATTTCTAGAACAAAGTATTTTTCATTCAGCGCTTCACTTTCACAATTCAAATTCTTGAAAATATTTCTAATATCATCTCTATTAATTTCATCATTCATTATTATAACTTGAACTGTCGAATTTCCAGAAAATTCAATTACTTTTCTAAAAGTCAAACATTCTTCATCGTTATCATATTCAGCAAATACTATATCGTCACTTGAAAAACATGGACCATAGAACGGAATATTTTCAATTTTATATAATCCTTTTTCTTTGTCTATGGTTTCTGTCCAAAGTGTTTCAACTATTTCTTCTTCTAAAACCTTACTATAATATCGAACCAATATTTTTTCATATTTAGTTTCTTGATCCATGAAATATTTTTTGTTAAGATATAAATTAGTTTAGAATTTCGAAAAACAATTATTCCTTTCTCAATTTCCTTTATTTCCCGTACTTTTGTAAAAATTTTATTTCCTTGGAAAATTTCAGAATGATTGCGAAAACCTTTTTTGGTTTCGAAGAAATATTAGCGCAAGAATTAAAAGCGTTGGGTGCGGCAGATGTTAAAATTCAAAACCGAATGGTTGAATTTAATGGCGATTTAGGTTTTATGTACAAAGCAAATTATAGCTTGCGTACAGCACTTCGTATACAGAAGCCAATTCTTTCGTTTTCTGCGAAAAATGATCATCAATTGTACGAGAAATTCAAGAAATTTCATTGGGAAAATTATCTGAATGTTGATCAAACTTTTATGATTGATCCAACTATTCACTCAGATTATTTTACGCATTCGCATTACGCAGCGCTTAAAGTAAAAGATGCTATTGTAGATCGATTCAAAGAAAAAAATGGTCGTCGTCCAAGTATCGATAAAGATTTTCCAGATGTACGTTTTAACTTACATATTTCGCACGATAAAATTACGTTGTCGTTAGATTCTTCTGGAGAATCGTTGCACAAACGTGGTTATAGAGAAGAAACTGGTCCAGCTCCAATTAACGAGGTTTTAGCAGCAGGTTTGTTGTTGCAAGCGGGTTATGATGGAAAAGGAAATTACCTTGATCCGATGTGTGGTTCAGGAACAATGTTGATTGAAGCGGCGATGATTGCAAATAATATTCCGCCACAAATTCATCGTAAGCATTTTGCATTTCAGAATTGGCCAGATTATGACGAAACATTGTTTACACAAATTCGTAATACGCGTTTAAATCGAATCAAGGAATCAGAATATAAAATTGTAGGTTACGAAATTTCTCCAATGATGGTAAAAATCGCGCAGATGAATATAAAATCTGCTGATTTAGAAGATTTCATTGAAGTTAGAAATCAAGATTTCTTTACATCTAAAAAGGAATTGTTCCCAGTTTTATTGGTGTTCAATCCGCCTTATGATGAGCGTATCGAAAATAATAATCAAGAATTTTACAAACAAATTGGTGACACGTTAAAATCGAGTTATCCAAATACATTGGCGTGGTTTATCACATCAGATTTACAAGCCAAAAAATATGTCGGTTTACGTCCTTCGAAAAAAGTAAAAGTGTTTAACGGTAAGTTAGAATGCGACTTTTTACAATACGAAATGTACGAAGGAAGTAAAAAAGCTAAAAATCAAAATTAAGAGAAGTGAGTCAATTTATAAAAGAAATTTGTCAAGATCAAAAAGTATATCTTTTAACTTCGGAAGAAGGTTTTGCTGTTTCGTATTCAGAGGAATTTGAGTATGAAGATAGCTCTAATTTAGAGGTTATTTGTTTTTGGTCGAATACAGATTTAGCTGAAAAAGCGAAACAAAATCAATGGGCAAATCATAAAATTGATTCGATAGATTTGAATACTTTTTTAGAAGAATGGTTGTTCGGAATGATTGAAGAAGTTTCTTTGGTTGGAATTAATTTTGACGAAACTTCGAAAGGAGAGGAGCAAAGTCCATTGGATACTATTTTGGCAATTGTTCATGAATTGAATCAATCAAAATCAACTTTCAAATTGAATCATTTTAAGAGTTTAGATGAAATTCAGAAAGTGACATTAGAGTTGAAAGAATCATTCAATCAATAATATATTTTGGGAAAAGAAGATTTGCAACTTTCGATAATTATTGCCGTTTACGAACGTCAAGATGAATTGACAGAATTATTGTCAAGTTTAGTGAAACAAACGGATAAGTTATTCGAAATTATTATTGTAGATGATGGTTCTCAAAATAAATTGGTTACAGTTTGTGCTAAATTTGAAACTCAATTAGATCTTCATTATTATTACAAAACAAATTCAGGTCCAGGAAAATCGAGAAATTTTGGAATGGAAAAAGCGAATGGAAATTATTTCATTTTTTTAGATTCTGATACGATTATTCCTTCGACTTATATTGAATCGGTTAAAAAAGAATTAACAAACAATTTTGTTGATGCTTTTGGTGGTCCAGATGATGCAGATGATTCGTTTACAGATTTGCAGAAAGCGATTACTTTTTCGATGACTTCTTTTTTGACAACAGGAGGAATCAGAGGAGGAAAAAAGCAAATTGGTAAATTTCAGCCGCGTAGTTTTAATATGGGAATTTCTCGAAAAGCCTACGAAAAAACGGGTGGTTTTGCTGATTTGCGTGTTGGAGAAGATCCAGATTTATCGCTGCGTTTGTGGGAAAATGGTTTTGAAACGCGATTATTTCAAGATTCGAAAGTGATACATAAACGTAGAACTTCGTTAAAGAAATTTGCGAAACAAGTTTATCAATTTGGAGTTGCACGCCCAATTCTAAATCAACGTCATCCAAATTATATCAAACCAACTTTTTGGTTTCCGAGTTTATTTTTTGTCGGAACTTTAGTTGCATTTTTATTTTTATTGTTGAGTTTTATTCTTCCAAAACATCAATTTATCCTACAAACCCCATTTGTTTTGTGGTTAATTTACATGTTTTTGATTTTTATTTTCTCAACTATTCGTTTTAAATCAGCGGTAGTTGGTTTATTGTCGATTCAAACAACTTTAATTCAATTTTTCAATTATGGTTATGGATTTTTAGAAAGTCAATTCAGGTTGAATATTCTCAAACAGAATCCTAAAAAAGTTTTTCCGAGTCATTATCATATCGATTAAATATAAAAAATAAAGGTCAAGAGAAATCTTGACCTTCTTAATTTCAAAGCATTGCTTTGAAATCTAACTTAAAATACTAATAAACTCAAATTTAACATTTATTGTTGAGATTAAATCATAAATACTCTATTGTATTTTGTTAATCAATTAGTTAAAATAGGTTTATTAAATGAGTTTTCAATAAAATATCGTAATAATTGATTAATTTTCTTAAATAGTTAGTTGTATAGAAATCTATTCTATTTAAATCCATTTAGGTTTAAAAAATTTTATTTTAGCTATTTATACTAGTTCCATTCAATCTTTTCGATTAGTTCTCTCAAATATTTCGTAATTTTGCAGACTTAAATTAGAGTAATGCGTACAAAATCGACTGGAAAAAAGAAAATTAATGTAATTACGTTAGGATGTTCTAAAAATGTATACGATTCTGAGGTGTTAATGGGACAGCTAAAAGCCAATGGGAAAGAGGTTGTACATGAACAATCTGGGGAAATTGTAGTGATTAATACTTGTGGTTTCATTGATAATGCAAAGGAAGAAAGTGTTGATACAATTTTAGATTATGTGCAACGTAAGGAAGATGGTTTGGTAGAAAAAGTTTTCGTGACAGGATGTTTGTCAGAGCGATATAAACCAGATTTAGTTGAACAAATTCCAAATGTTGATCAATATTTTGGTACGCGCGAGTTACCATTATTGTTAAAAGCTTTAGGAGCAGATTACAAGCACGAATTAGTTGGAGAACGTTTAACAACAACTCCTCGTCATTATGCTTATCTTAAAATTGCAGAAGGTTGTGATCGCCCTTGTTCTTTCTGTGCAATTCCTTTGATGCGTGGAGGAAATGTTTCTCGTCCAATCGAAGATTTAGTTACAGAAGCTACTAAATTGGCGAAAAATGGAACGAAAGAATTAATTTTGATTGCGCAAGATTTAACGTATTATGGATTAGATATTTATAAAAAACGTGAATTAGCGACTTTATTAAAAGAGTTAGTGAAAATTGAAGGAATCGAATGGATTCGTTTGCATTACGCATTTCCAGCTGGTTTCCCAGAAGATGTTTTGGATGTAATTCGCGAAGAACCTAAAGTTTGTAATTATATTGATATTCCGTTACAACATATTTCAACAAAATTATTAAAATCAATGCGTCGTGGAACAACACACGAAAAAACAAATGCTTTGTTAGATGCAATGCGTACAAAAGTTCCTGATATGGCGATTCGTACGACGTTAATTTGTGGTTATCCAGGTGAAACCGAAGAAGATTTCCAAGAAATGAAAGCGTGGGTACAAGAGCAAAAATTTGATCGTCTTGGATGTTTTACTTATTCACACGAAGAAAATACTCATGCTTATAATTTGGAAGATGATGTCCCAGAAGAAGTAAAACAACAACGTGTTGAAGAGATTATGGAAATTCAATCTCAGATTTCGTACGATTTGAATCAAGAAAAAATTGGAAAACAATTTAGAGTAATGATTGATCGCAAAGAAGGTGAGAATTTTATTGGTCGTACAGAATATGATTCGCCAGATGTTGATAATGAAGTTTTGATTTCTGCAATTGATACCTATTTACCAGTTGGTGATTTTGTAAATGTAGAGATTATCGAAGCTTACGAATTCGATTTAATTGGAAAAGTAATTGATTAATCAATTTTAGATATAACAAAAAACCACTTCAAATGAAGTGGTTTTTTTATGCTTAATTTTTTTCTTTATTTTTTCAATATTTCATCAAAAAATTCTTTCGAATCGTTATCAAACGTAGGTTTTTGTAACAATAATTGGGAGATTTTTACAATTTTATCAAAATCTTGTTGCGTAAAATATTCACCAAAATGTTCATTGCAAAAATCACCTAAATTTCCTAAAACGATATTCACTTCTTCTTCGCTCAACTCACCTTTTTGTTTCCAACGTTCACGGAACAAACTTGCAGCTAAATAAGAAGAAATATCGATCAAATCATCTATCGAAATATTAGATCCGTTTTTCAATTTTGCCATAATCAACGTATCCATATCGCGATAAATTACTTCTCGTATTGTCAAATCTTTATTTTCCATTCTTTGTATTCTTTCGCAAAATTAGAGATTAAAATTTGGATCTACTTGAAATTTCATCAATTCTTTCGTCTTCGGATGCGTAAATTCTAAGGATTCGGCATGTAAATGCAAACGATTTGTTTTCGTACCATATAAATCATCACCAATAATTGGTGCATTTAGTCCCAAACGATGCGAAGCATGCATGCGCAACTGATGTGTACGACCGGTAATTGGATAAAAATAGACAAGCGTTTTATTGTCTTTTCTTGCAATGACTTCATACTTTGTCTGCGCCGTTTTTCCATGTTCATAACAAACCATTTGTCTCGGTCTATCGTCCAAATCCACACGTAAAGGTAAATCTATAAAACCATTATCGCGCTCAATATTTCCATCTAAAAGTGCAATGTAGCGTTTCTGAACTTTACGTTTAATGAATTGTTGTTGAAGAAGTTTATGACTTTCTTTATTTAACGCCAAAACAAGAATTCCAGAAGTTGACATATCCAAACGATGAACAATAATTGGACCTGTTGCCAATGGAAATTGATGTTTAATTCTAAGATAAACCGAATCTTTAATCTCAATTCCAGGAACAGAAAGAAACTCTTCTGGTTTATTGATGACAACCAAATCATTATCTTGATATAAAATTTCTAACTCTTCAACAGTTGAATTTTGCTTCAACAATAAGTTTTCATTCAGTTCAATTCCTTGCAACATATGTCCTAAAATAGGCTCACATTTTCCTGTACAAGCTGGATAAAATTGACCATGTTTTCTAACCTCAGATTTTGGCGAATCTCCCCACCAAAACTCAGCCATACAAATTGGTTCTAAATCATTTTGAAACGCATATTGCAATAATTTGGGTGCAGCACATTCACCAGCAGCAGCTGGAGGTTGTTGAAATACAGTTGTTGAAAAAATTTCTAATAATCCTTTTTCTTGCTTAAACTTATTCAAGAATTGATATTGATTAAACAATTGATTTTGAAGTAAATTAGATTTTATTTTTCGTTCTTCTTTTAATGAATTGATTTCATTCTCAAAAACATTTATTTTGCTTAATAAAATCTGTTTTTCAGAATCAAGTTTTTCATTTAGAATTCTAAATTCATATTTATCACGTAAACTTTGTTTGACTAAATCTTCTTCAAAAAATTGAATTTCTTCTTGAGATAAAGTTGGAGAAATTGTTTCTCGTTGGGATTTTCGGTCTTTTTTATTTAATTTTAATAGTTGTTTTCCTTCTTCAATTTTTAACTTAGAATTGATTTCAAATTGAATAAAATCTTCTTTAACTTGTAAATAGTTTTGATCATTTTCTAATGATTCTAAAATACGATTGATTTCATTCAAACGTTCTTCTTGTTCTAAGAAAAAACCATTTTTATTCAACATATCAAAAATAGGTGGAACAAAAAATTTGTGTTGATTAGTATTAGCCAATTTACCTGAAACTGCCGCTAAATATCCTACTTCATTCTTTTGATTTCGAACAACTAAAACACCAAACATTTTACCAATTGGAGTGGAAGATTGGTCATTTTCTAAACCAAAATTATGTTCAAAATCGGTTTGATTTTCCAAGTATTCTTGTAGCTCTCTACATGCTTGCTTCGCAATTTCAGTAGGTTCATAATAAAATGGATAATCAAACTTTTTGGGAAGTTCGTACGTAGTAATTGGATGTTTAAAATATTGAAAATAATTGGACATTTGCTTCTTTAAAATCGATGCAAAGATACAGTTTAAGCAATAAATTTTGAAATTGTATTACTCAATTCGTTCCAATAAATACCAATTATCTTTCAATTTTTTAGATATTTTATATTCATTTTGAAATTCATAACGATTTTTACTCTCTGGACTTTTAGTGTAAAATAATTTATTATAGTTAACCCGTTGTGCATATTAAATAATTTGAGTTTTTAGATTATTAATATTTCGATTAAAGTATGTTTTATTAATGTACTGAACCACAGTAAGTGCAGTAATTTTAGCTAGAATTCTGGTTTTAAATCCTTCAAAAGTCTTTGCATAATTTCGTCTAATCATAAACTGATCACATAGTTGAGAAAATAACGTTTCAATTCTTTTTCGATACTTTTTGAATGGATAAAACTGAGGTTTATACTCTTTTTGATTGGATCTTTTCGGTGTTTCTAATCGAATATTAGCTTCATTAAATAAGTCAATTTGAATTGTTTGTGACAAATATCCTTTGTCTCCAAGTAGCACACAATCATACATTTGAGTTTTAACATCTTTCAAAAAATGAATGTCATGAACAGATGCGGGACTGATATCAATACTCTGGAAAACACCATTTAAAGAACAAATAGCATGAAGTTTATAGCCATAAAAAGACATTTGCTGAGAAGCACAAAAACCTCTATTTGGTGCACTATACTGATGTTCTTTGCAAATTTTCGAGCGATTAATTCTTGCTATTTTACACACCTCCAACGGCATACTATCAACTATGAAACAATTTTCAAATTCATTAAATTCTTTCGCTAATTTGAGACGAATACTATTAATTTGCTTTGATAATCTACGTTTTCTACGATTGTAAATACTACGCTCAATTTTACAACTTAACGCATTAGGAAGATTTCGAAATAAATGATTTTCACTATCAATACCCATAAATTCAGCGGTTAAGACAAGACTGATGAGTTCTAAATCAAAAAGTTTAGGTCTTCTACGTTGATAAATTAAAAGTGTATCTGTTGATATTTTTCGTAGAACTTCCAATATTCTTTCGTAATTTGCAAGTAAGTTGTTCATTGTATATGTTTTGTAGTTAATGCAATTTACTGATTTTCAATCACATGAACAACTTTATTATTTAGTAATCAAAATGCACAACGGGTATATAATTAGTATTTTGATAAACTACAGCTATTTATTTTGTAACATTAAAGAAAAGGCATTATTTTTTTTATTTTAGGGTGTTGTATTTTTTTATTTTCTACAACTTTATAAACATTGGTTAATAAGAAATTTATGAGAAACATTTTACTTGCTTAAGCATTAACTGAAC